>CAKUME010000078.1 GCA_934667575.1 uncultured Eubacteriales bacterium
AGGCCAATGCGGCCGAATGGCTCAGCGGTTTGATCCTTGACGGTATCGTGGCCGGTGTGGGCGCGGTGCTCGGCTTTGTGCCGCAGATGCTCGTGCTGTTCCTCCTGCTGGCGTTTCTCGAAGCGTGCGGCTACATGTCCCGTATCGCGTTCGTGCTCGACCGTGTGTTCCGCAAGTTCGGTCTTTCCGGCAAATCGTTCATCCCGATGCTGATCGGCTCGGGCTGCGGCGTGCCCGGTATCATGGCCTCGCGTACCATTGAAAATGAGCGCGACCGCCGCATGACCATTATGACCACCACCTTTATCCCCTGCGGCGCCAAGGTGCCGTTCATTGCGATGATCGCGGGCGCCATTTTCGGCGGTTCCGCGTGGGTGGCCACCTCGGCCTACTTTGTGGGCATGGCTTCGATCATTGTTTCCGGTATCATGCTGAAAAAGACCAAGATGTTCTCCGGCGATCCGGCTCCGTTCGTTATGGAGCTGCCGGCTTACCACTGGCCCACTCTGGGCAACGTGCTCCGCTCCATGTGGGAGCGCGGCTGGTCGTTCATCAAAAAGGCCGGCACCGTGATTCTGCTTTCCACCATCTTCGTGTGGTTCACCTCGTATTTCGGCGTGGTCGACGGTTCGTTCCGTATGCTCGCCGAGGATGAGCTCGACAAGTCGATTCTTGCCGCGATCGGTTCGGCGATCTGCTGGATCTTCCGCCCGCTGGGTTGGGGCGAATGGCAGGCAGCCGTGGCGTCGATCACCGGTTTGGTTGCCAAGGAGAACATCGTGGGCACGATGGGCATCCTCTATGGCGCGTCCGGCAATGTGTATGCCACGCTGCGTGAATCGTTCACCGGCATTTCGGGCTATTCGTTCCTGGTGTTCAACCTGCTCTGCGCGCCCTGCTTTGCCGCCATTGGCGCCATCAAGCGCGAAATGAACAGCGCCAAATGGACCTGGTTTGCCATCGGTTATCAGTGCGGCTTTGCATATGTGATCGCGCTGATGGTCAACCAGTTCGGTAATCTCTTCACCGGCCACGCCAATGTGATCGGTGTGATCGTTGCGGTGCTCGCGCTGGCCTGCATTGTGTATATGCTGGTTCGTCCGTACAAAGAGGCCACCAAGCTCACCGCGAAGGTGAAAGTGGACTAAGCCAGACGCATTTCGTTGGAAAGGGAGTTTGAAATCATGATGGAATGGCTTTCGGCAAACGGATCCACGATTTTGATCAGCGCAGTGCTGGTGCTGATCGTGGCGGCAATCATCCGGTCGCTGGTGCGCAGCAAGCGCAGCGGGAAATCCTCCTGCGGCTCCAATTGTGCGCACTGCACCATGTCGGGCTCCTGCCACAAAAAATAACCCCCCTTCCGGGTGAATTTGCAGGGAGACGCCAGGGCATCGCCCCAGCGTCTCCCGTTTTTATTACCAAGGAGGTAAGCTATGGCTAACCAGCGAGCGCTTACGGCTTCCCATATCCGTTACCTGCTCACCATGAACGTGCTCGACCCTGCGGGACACGGCGTGCGGTGCGTGGATGTTGCCACCGCGATGAACCTCTCCAAACCGAGCGTGCACAATATGATGGACACCTTTTCGGAAATGGGCCTCATCCGCAAGGCTTCCTACGGCACTGCCGTGTTTACCGAAGAGGGACACCGGCTTGCGGAGCGCTACGACCGCTACTATCAGTCGGTGTCCGGACTGCTGCGCAGCGGATTTCCCGATATTCAAAACGTGCAGCCCGCCGTGTGCGCGCTGTTGTCCGAAATTCCGGAAGAAAATTTGGAGCAGCTGTGCGCCCGCCCCCGGCCGCCGCAGGATTAGCGCAGGCGTCTGTCTGCAAGCGCTTCGGCATGTGCCTGCGCCGCAGTTTGCGCTGCGCGCAGGTGCAGCTCTTCCGCGGAATGGATCCAGTCGTTCTGCGCATGCAGCCGCAGCTGAAGCGCGGGCGGCAGCGTGAGAAAATAGCGCCGTGCGCTGCTGCTTCGGCGAATCAGCGCCTGCAAATCGGCATACTGCATTTGTTTTCACCTCCTCAAAATGCAGTATCTGCACTCGAAGGCTCAATCATACCAAAGGAGAATCTGTGATGTGGTCAGAATTATTTCAGACGGCGGAAATTCGCCGCGCGGCAGCGGCATTGCTGGTGCTGGCCGCGGCGCTCGGAGGCAAAAGCGCGCTGCGCCGGTGCCTCCGCCGTTCCGATGAGGAAAGGAAAGATCAGTCATGATCAAAACCACGTTAAAAATTGACGGCATGATGTGCGGAATGTGCGAATCCCACATCAACGACGCCATTCGCAGCCATTTTGCCGTGAAAAAGGTATCGTCGTCCCACAGTAAGGGCGAAACGGTGGTCGTTTCGGAAGCGCCGCTCGACCGCGACGCGCTGCGCAGCGTGATCGCCGAAACCGGCTATGAGCTGCGCGACATCGCGGAAGCGCCCTGCGCTGAAAAGTCCGGCGGATTGTTTGGCCTGTTCCGTAAAAAGTAACCTTGCCCTGCCCAATGCGACGGAAAGGAGCGAATTTTCATGGTGCATGACTGTCTGCGCGCCGCCGCACCCGTAAACGAAGCCCGCTGCACCGTTGCGCCGGGCGTAACGAGCTGCACGGTTTTTCCCGGCATCACGCTGACGTTTCACGACACGTTTGAGCAAACCGCTTATGTGCGCGCCGACAGTGTGCCGGACGACGGCGTGGTGGAAATCAACCATTGCCGCGACGGACGCGCCGAGTTTGAATTCAACAACGAATTTTGCTATCTCACGCCCGGCGATGTGTCCGTGACCGGCGCAGGCATGAGCCGCGGCGCTTTTTTCCCGCTGCGGCGCTATCAGGGCGTCACCGTGGCCATTGATGTGGCGCGTGCGCCGGAGTGCCTTTCCTGTGTGCTCGACGACGTGAATGTTCGGCCCGAAAACCTGCGCCGCAAATTCTGCGCTTCGGGCAGCGGCTATGTCGCGCGCTCCAACGCACGCATTGCGCATATCTTTTCGGAGCTGTACGCCGTGCCCAACGACATCAAAAAGGGCTATTTTAAGGTGAAAATTCTGGAGCTGCTGCTGTTTTTCAGCGCACTGGAACCGGAGCCCGATGCCATTGCGCGCCGCTGCATTCCCCGCGCTCAAGCCAATTTGGCCAAGGGGGTGTGCGCCTATCTGACCGCACACATGGAGGAGCGCGTCACGCTGCAAACGCTCACCGATGTGTTCCACATGTCCGGCACCAGCATCAAAAACGCATTCAAGACCGTGTATGGCGTGTCGATCTACGCTTACAACCGCGCGCAAAAAATGCAGGCCGCCGCGCTGATGCTGCGCAGCACCGACCGCAGCGTGCTCGAGGTTGCCAGCCGGTTCGGCTACGACAACGGGTCCAAATTTGCCAAGGCATTTCGCGATTGCTGCGGGATGTCGCCAAACGAATTTCGACAATCGAGTCGAAATTGTCCGAATGGAGCCGACTTTGTGATGCCGGATTGATATAATATAAAGAAACAAAATTCAAGGGAGGCATTTGTCATGAGTTTTGCATGGGGTAAGCTTGGGCTGTTTGCAGGCGGGGTGCTGTTTGGCACGGCCGGCCTTAAAATATTGTCCAGCAAGGATGCCAAAAAGGTGTATACCAACACCACCGCCGCGGTGCTGCGCGCCAAGGAATCCGTGATGACCACGGTCACGAACGTGCGCGAAAATGCGGGCGACATTCTTGCCGACGCCAAAAAAATCAACGAAGACCGCGCCGCTGCGGAAACGGACGCCGAAATTGCCGACGAGGCCGCCAACGGCGATGACGCTGCGGAATAAGGCATCCCACAATTTCACCGCCTCAGGGGCAGCTTAACCGGCGTTTTTGCCGGTTCCGTGCTCCGCACAAGCCGCTCCCTTTTTGGGGAGCGGCTTTTTGTGTGAGGCGGCAGTTTGGCAAGTTTTTATGATTATCTTAAACAGAAATGAGGCAAATTCCAATGAAATGGAGCATTCTGCATGAATCGTGCGGGCGCATTCGCGTGCATATGGCTCGCCCGCACATGACGCTGGCGGAAGCGGACGTGCTGGAATATTATCTGCGCGCGGTGCCCGGCGTGCGCGATGTGGCGGTGTACGACCGTACCTGCGACGCGGTCATTCGCTTTGGCTGCGCGCGGGCGGACGTGATCCGCGCGCTGGCGCGCTTTGCTTTTACCGCCGAAAACCGCGCGCTGGTGCCCGACCGCACCGGCCGCGCGCTCAGCCGCGAATATGAGGACAAGCTGGTCTATACCATTGCCGGGCGGATGTTCCGCCGCCTGCTGCTGCCGTTGCCGCTGCGCAACGCATTTGCCGTGTGGCGTGCGCTCAAATATGTGAAAAACGGGCTCAAGTGCCTGCTGCGCGGCAAAATCGAGGTGCCGGTGCTCGATGCAACCGCGATCACGGTGTCCATTTTGCGCGGCGACTTTGGCACCGCCGGATCCATCATGTTCCTGCTGCGCATCGGCGAAATTCTGGAAGAGTGGACCCACCGCAAGTCGGTGGATGATCTGGCGCGGTCGATGTCGCTCAATGTGGACAAGGTTTGGCTGCGGGCAAACGGGCAGGAGGTGCTCGTGCCGGTGGATCAGGTGCACGCGGGCGATGAGATCGTGGTGCGCACTGGCGGCATGATTCCGCTCGACGGCCGCGTGTGCGCGGGCGAATGCACGGTGAACCAGGCGTCGATGACCGGCGAATCGGTGGCCGTGCCCAAATCGGACGGCGCGCCGGTGTATGCGGGCACCGTGATTGAGGAGGGCGAGTGCGTAATCCGCGTGGAGCAAAGCGCCGGTTCCGGCCGCTATGACCGCATTGTGAAAATGATCGAGGATTCCGAAAAGCTCAAATCCGCAACCGAAGACAAAGCATCGCACCTTGCCGACAAGCTCGTGCCGTATAGCTTGGGCGCCACTGCGCTCACCTATCTGCTCACCCGCAATCCGGCGCGCGCGCTTGCCATTTTGATGGTCGATTTTTCGTGCGCGCTCAAGCTGGCCATGCCGGTGTCGGTGCTGTCGGCCATGCGCGAGGGCAACGCGAACCACATTTCGTTCAAGGGTGGCAAGTTTTTGGAAGCCGTGGCCGAAGCGAACACCATTGTGTTCGACAAAACCGGCACGCTCACGCACGCTTCCCCCCGTGTGGCACAGATGATCACGTTTGGCGACGCCAACGAAACCGACCTGCTGCGCATTGCCGCGTGCCTGGAGGAGCATTATCCGCACTCGATGGCCAACGCGGTGGTGCAGGAAGCCAAAAATCGCGGCATTCGCCACGAGGAATGCCATTCGAGCGTGGAATATGTGGTCGCGCATGGCATTACCGGCATGGTGGACGGCCAAAAAGTGGTCATTGGCAGTCATCACTTTGTGTTTGACGACGAGCACTGTACCATTCCCGACATGGCAAAATTCGACGCGCTGCCGGATGAATATTCGCATTTGTATATGGCCATTGGCGGCGTGCTCGAGGCGGTGATCTGCATTGAAGATCCGGTGCGCGCCGAGGCGCCCGACGTGGTGCGCACGCTGCATGCGCTTGGCTTCACGCACATTGTGATGATGACCGGCGACGGCGAACGCACCGCCCGTGCCATTGCCCGCAAGGTGGGCGTGGACGAATACTATGCCGAGGTGCTGCCGGAAGACAAGGCTGCATACATTCAGCGCGCCCACGCCGACGGCCGCCGCGTGATCATGATCGGCGACGGCGTGAACGACGCGCCCGCGCTGTCGGAGGCCGACGCGGGTGTGGCGGTGCAAACCGGTGCGGCAATCACCCGCGAGGTGGCGGACATCACCATTTCCACCGACGATCTGCACGCGCTCATCGTGATGCGTCGGCTTTCGGAGCGTCTGATGGAGCGCATTCACAGCAACTACCGCTTTATTATTTCGTTTAACCTCGCGCTGATCCTGCTTGGTGTGGCGGGCGTGCTGCCCAGCACCACCACCGCCCTGCTGCACAACGTGTCCACACTGTGCATCGGCCTCAAGAGCATGAC
>CAKUME010000079.1 GCA_934667575.1 uncultured Eubacteriales bacterium
TTGCGCGCTTTGATTTACAATAATAAAATAATATCCGCGCTCCGGCGAAATCGGACGAAAGGAAGAATCCAAATTATGGGAAAATTGCGATTCACCATTGCGCTGCTGCTTGGCAAGCTGGCGGAATGGATACTGCGCACCTTTGTGGGGCGTGGCACGAATAAACCGGGCAGTTTGATGCTGCGTTTGTGCCCTGATGCACTTGGGCGGTTTCAGCTGCCAAAATTGACGATCTGCGTGACCGGTACCAACGGAAAAACCAGCACGTCGAACCTGATCACGCACATTCTGCGCGAAAACGGGCTACAAGTGGTCAACAACTCCAAGGGTTCCAACATGGCGCCCGGTCTGGTTTCTGCGCTCATTCCAGCCGTCCATCTCAACGGCGAGATTCAGGCCGATGCCGCAGTGCTCGAAGTAGACGAGCGGTCGTCGCAGTATATTTACAAATATTTCACGCCCAAGCTGTTGGTCTGCACCAATTTGTTCCGTGATTCCATTAAGCGCAACGGCCACAGCGAGTTCATTTTTGATAAGATCAACGATTTTCTCCCGGCAGAGACTACGCTGCTGCTGAATGGGAATGATGCAATCAGCGGTATGCTGGGCGATGGTGTGAATGAGCGTGTGTTTTATGCCGTGGATCGCACGAGCGAGAGCACGGAGACGTGCCCGAATACCGTGTGCGATGCAATTGCCTGCCCGCGCTGCGGCCATCGGCTGAAATACCTTTTTTACCATTATCATCACATCGGCGCGCCGGAATGCCCGGCCTGCGGATTCCGGCTGCCTAGTCCGACTTATACCGCCACGAATGTGGACTTTACGAACAGCACCTTCACATTCCGTGAATTGGACGGCGGCGAAGTGCAGCTTCCGTTCACGGCCGGCAACCTGTTTAATGTATTCAATGTCACAGCCGCAGCGGCGGCATGCCGTATGGCCAATGTGCCGCTCGCCCAGATCGCGGCCACGGTGGATAGCCTAACCGCGCGCACCGGCCGGTTTGAAGAGACCCGCGCAGGCGACCGCACGGTGGTGACCATGCTGTCCAAGAACCAGAACCCGATCTCGGTGTCGCAAAGTCTGCAATATCTGCGGCGCATTTCCGGCCCCAAAGATGTGGTGCTGATTATTACCGATTCCAAGGATCGCGTGCATGGGCCGGAGGATATCTCGTGGCTCTACGATACGGATTTTGACATGCTGGCGGATCCGAGCGTCGGAACGGTGCTGATTGGCGGCACGCGGTGCAGCGATGTGGCGCTGCGCCTCACGCTGGCCGGTGTGGGCGAGCAAAAGCTGCGCCTTTATCCGGACTACAACACGCTGGCGCACGAAATTGCTGCGCAAACCAATCCCAGCGGCACCACGGTGATTTGTTTTGAATTGTATGCCATGCCCATTGCCGAGCGGCTGCGCCGTGCGCTGACCGAAGCGGCGGTGAACCCGGCATCTGCCGTTTCGGCCCAAGATCAACCGGAAGGGAGCAACGAAAAATGAGCAAGCTCGTGATTGAAAATCTCTATCCGGAGTATAATAATTTATATGGCGACCGCGGGAACCTGCTGGTGCTGCGCCGCAAGCTGGAACGGCTGGGTGTGGAAACCGAATGGGTGGAAACTGGGTTATATGACGAACCGGCATTTGTGCGGCGCCCGGTCGATTTGCTTTATATCGGCCCGTGTACCGAGCACCAGCAGGAAGCGGAGCTGACCCGGCTTGCGCATTATCGCGACGCGCTGGCGGACCGTATGCAATCTCCGCTGATCACGCTCTGCACCGGAAATGCGATCGAGTTGTTCGGGCAATATATTCTGCGTGCGCCGGGTGCGCCGCAGGGCGGGGAACGTTTGCCGGCGCTGGGGCTGACGGAGCTGCACGCCGAGCGGTTTTTGCGCTTGCGTTATAATGAACTGTGCTTGGGCACATTCACGCCGGAATCGGGCGCACCCATCGAAGTGGTTGGTTTTAAAAACCAGCTGAGCCACAGCTACGGCGAAAATCCGCATCCGTTCCTGCAAATGCAGACCGGCACCGGCATCAATCCGGATGTGCACGCCGAGGGTGTGCATCAGGCAGGCTTTTTTGCAACCTATTTAATTGGGCCGCTGCTGCCGTTGAATCCGCAGCTTACTGCATATTTGCTGCAAAAGCTGGTGCCCGGGTGCGGCGACGCGGTGCTTCCGTTTGAGCAGGAGGCCTATGCCAAGCGGCTCAGCGAGCTGCGTGACCCGGCAGTGAACGCATCGCATCATTGAATCCTGCGCAAACAAATGCCCAACGCCCGCCGGTGAGCGGAACGGAACCTCAACGAAAAATCACCGAAAGGATGAGCGACCAATGAAACGGCTGATGCAGTATTTCATTGCAATATTCACCTGCGCGGCGCTGCTGATTAGTCTTCCGGCAGCGTGGGCAGCCGAGACCGAGCTGCCCGGAACCAATCTGCCCCGGATGCAGACTGCGGAGAACGAACAAACTGAGCTGCAAACGGAAACCGAACCGGAGCCCGACCCGGCAAAGCCCGATCCGGAATCGCCCGGCGCCGATTCCAGCACGGATACATCCGAACCAAGCTCTGCCCAGGGCTCCGAAACATCGGAGCCCAAGCCGGATCCGGAACCAAAGCCAGAGCCAGAGCCGGATCCCGGTACGAGTACAGTTACCCCGGAGCCCGACCCCGGCACAAGCACATCTGCGCCCGAATCCGAACCGAAGCCGCCGGTGATTCCGGACAGCTTTGCGGTGTATGCCGACGGAGTAACGGATATTACCAGCTACTATCGAAAAACCGGGCGGAATATCAGCGGTGAAGTGGGCTATATGGTCTCGTCGCTGCGCATTGATATTACGCAGGACGGTAAATCCGGCTCGCATACCATTGTGTTGGATCCGGATAATGCGATACATACCGCATCCGGATTGGAATATGCCCGCAGCTTTACCATTGAAGGCATTGGCACATTCTATTTGAATGTGGTGCAGGATCTGGATCCAAACGCTTCCAGCTCGGCGGTATCTTCGGATGCAGTTTCTTCCGGCAAAACATCGTCGAAGAGCTCTTCCAATGGTTCTTCGTCTCAAGCCTCGTCCGACGGCGCATCATCGGGCCAGACATCGTCCAAAACGCCAATTGAGCCGGGGAAAAAACACGACTGGATGCGTCCCACCGCCATTTTGCTGATTGTGCTGGGTGTGATTGGCGTTGCATATGTGGTGCTGAGTGTGCTGCATGACCACGGCGTGGGCGTGCGCAAAGCGCAGCAGCCAAACGAAGAAACGCCGGACGATGCGGCCGCTACACCCGAAGGTGAAAAAGATCTGTATAGTAGCAGTGCTGCAATGCCGGCGCAGGAGGATCTGCCGTCCGATTTTGATTTTTCGGACGCGGATTTACCCAGCGCACCGACAAAATCGACTTCGGCACAAAAAAAGCCGGACGATTTGCCGCCGCCGATCAATCCGATCGATCTGGACGCATTTTTTAACGATATCGATAAAAAAACGAAATGACGATTGCAATCAACATGGAAAGGGCGGGGAACGCAAATGCATAAACTCCGGCAGCTCATTTGCGCCATGCTGGTGCTGGCGCTGACGGCGGTGCTGTGCGCCTGCGGCAAAAAAATACCGCAGGATGACGCGGACCCCATGTGGGCGGATATCCAGCAAAATGGCGTGCTGCGTGTGGGCGTTTATACCGGCTATGGGGCGCTTTGCCGTCGGACGAGCGCGTCGGCCGCCCAGTCGTCCCAAAGCGGCGAATCAACGGATTCATCGGCGAGCACCGAATCCGATGGCGGTGAATACGAAGGCTACGATATTGATTTGATGCGGCAAATCGCGCAGCGATTGGGCCTGAAGCTGCAATTTATAGATGTGAGCGCAAGCGGCGCTTCCGCACAGGAGCTGATGGATGCCAAAACCATTGACTGCGCGATTGGTGGAATTGAATATACCGCCGGGCTGGAGCGCAGCTTCTTACTGACAGAGCCCTATTTAACGGATTGCGGTGTTTTTGTGCTGTCGGAATCGTCCGGTGCCAAAAATCTTGCCGATCTCAACGGGCTGCGGTTGGCGCAGGTTCGTTATTCCACGCTGGAAGCCGAGCTGGCGCAGTCGCCGCTGCTGAGCAGTGCATTCAGTGAACGAATATCGGTAGAAACTGAAGCGAGCGCGCTTGAGGCTGTGGCCACAGACCGTGCAGACGTGGCATTTGTGATGCAAACGGACGCAGCGAACGCCATTGCGGAGGGCGGTGCATTTCGCATTCTGCAAAGCGATGCCGGCGAAGTGGAAATGTTGGGCGTATGCAGTTATGTAATCGAATTGCCGTTGGGCAGCACGACCCTGAAAAAACGTATGGACGAAGCATATGCGACCATGCAGCGCGATAAAATTGTCACGCAGCTTCAGCAAAAATGGTTTGGCACAGACTATGTACCCGCGGTAAGCAGCAAATAAACGTATCGTTGGGATTCTGCACATTCCGCTTTGATTCGTTATACGGAATGTGCCTTGCCGGATTTTGTATAGCAGTTTCATTCCCATGCAAAAACCACATCGGTTTCCTCATCCTCTTGGGAGACCGATGTGGTTTTTCTTTGGACGCATTTTGCAGCTTTTGCTGCTATGAAAATATATTTGTGCTATTTTCGGCACTCCACGGCCATCCAAAGCCCCTGTGCCACCCAGATTTCGGCTGTGTCGGCAGCCCATTCGTTGCTCACGCCCAACGGAAACGCGTTGGTAAGCACGGCTTGATCGAGCGCATATTTTGTGCCGCGAATGGTTACGCCGGTGCATTCGTTCGATAATGCGAATACAGAAAGCGAAACGCCCTCGCGCCGGGGCAGACGCATGTACCCGCCGCGCTGCACCCAAATGGTCTCATTTGCGCCGAGCAGAGTCACTGGCATTCCGCGCGCAGCGGCGAACGCCGCCGCTTGAATGTTGGCAAAGGCATGGTCAAACCGGCCGCCCATTGCACAGCCGATCAAGAGCGCCGACGGCTGTAATTCCTGCAGCGCCCACCGGATTGCGGACATGGTGTCGGTATCATCTTTTTCGGGACGCAGGCGAATCACCGGCACATCGGCCGGCAGCACGCCGGTATAGGAATCAAAATCCCCCACGATTAAATCGGGCTTTATTCCGGCCTGTGCGGCCCATTGCACGCCGCAGTCGCACGCAATCACAAAGTCTCCCGGTGCGCGCGGAGGCAGCGCAGCAAAATCACCGCCCGAAATCAATACACACCGGCCATGCACTGCTGCAATATCCATGATCTTCCCACTCCATTCGGTTTGTTCGGACTTATTTTACCACTTTCTGCGCGCAATTGCAATGCAATTCAGATTTCCAGTTGACGAACCGACAAAAAACTGCTATAATATATGCCAAATCCGGCGGCGGCCGAAACCGTGCGAATGCAAGAAAGGAACGTTTATATGGCAACTTTTATCAATGAACCGGCGCATACTTTCAACGAATATCTGTTGATTCCGGGCTACTCCTCCTGCGAGTGCATCCCCTCCCGCGTGAGCCTGAAAACGCCGCTCGTCAAGTTCCGCAAAGGCGAAACGCCCGCCATCACGATGAACATCCCCATGGTGTCGGCAATTATGCAGGCGGTGTCGGGCGACCGGCTGGCGGTGGCGCTGGCAACCGAGGGCGGTGTGGCGTTTATTTACGGTTCGCAGTCGATTGCCGACGAGGCCGCGATGGTGAAGCGCGCCAAGGACTACAAAGCCGGCTTTGTGGTGAGTGATAGCAATATTACGCCCGATGAAACGCTTGCGGACGTGATCGCGCTCAAAGAGCGCACCGGCCATTCCACCGTTGCGGTTACCGCCGACGGCACCGCCAACGGCAAACTGTTGGGCATTGTGACCAGCCGCGACTACCGCGTGAGCCGAATGGATCCGAACACCCGTGTTTTGGAATTTATG
>CAKUME010000080.1 GCA_934667575.1 uncultured Eubacteriales bacterium
CCGAAGAAGCGGTGAAAAACGCGGGCCTGACCATGGATCAGGTGGAATCGATCGGCATCGGCGCGCCCGGCGCGGTGGACCCCAACGCCAAGGTGATCCAGTTTGCCAACAATCTGGACTTTCACTTTGCTCCGGTTGGCGAGCTCATGCAAAAGCTCACCGGCAAGGAGATCTACATTGAAAACGACGCCAACGCGGCAGCCTACGGCGAAGCGGTTGCGGGCGCGGCCAAGGGCACGACCGATTCCGTGACCATCACGCTGGGCACCGGCGTGGGCGGCGGCGTGATCATTGGCGGAAAGGTGTTTTCCGGCTTTAACCACTTTGGCACCGAGCTCGGCCACACGGTGATCGTGAAAAACGGCCGTCACTGCTCCTGCGGCCGCGACGGCTGCTGGGAGGCCTATGCGTCGGCCAGCGCGCTGATCTATCAGACCAAAATCGCCATGGTGAACCATCCGGAATCCGTGATGTGGGAGATCGTGAACGGCGACATTCATGCGGTCAACGGCCGCACGGCGTTTGACGCGATGCGCAAAAACGATGCCGCCGGCACCCAGGTGGTGGATGAATACATCGACTATGTGGCGTGCGGCGTGGCGAACATGATCAACATTTTCCAGCCGCAGGTGCTCTGCATTGGCGGCGGCATTTCGCACGAGGGCGAGCGCCTGCTTGCGCCGATCCGCAAAGTGGTGGAGGAAACCACCTACGGCCGCTTCTCCAGCGAACAAACCAAGGTGGTCGCAGCCAAGCTGGGCAACGACGCCGGCATCATTGGCGCGGCGTTCCTGGGCCGTTCCATGAAGTAATTTTTCACGACGAACCGCAAAGGCTGCCGCAGAGCGCATTCGCACCGTTCTGCCGCAGTCTTTTTGTTCCGGTTCCATTTTCCCCCAAGGAGGAAGTTTTGATGATGAATCCGTCTGTTTGCGCCGCCGTGGCGGCGGCCGCCCGCAGCGCGGGCTGCACGGTGCGCGAGTGCGAGCCGCTTGCGCTACACACCACGTTCCGCATTGGCGGTCCGGCGCAGCTGTGGATCGAAGCCGGGTCGGCGGAGGGGCTGCGCGCAGTGCGGGCGGCCTGCCGCGAAGCGGGCGCGCCCTGCTTTTTGCTCGGCAATGGTTCCAACCTGCTTGCGGCCGATTCCGGGTTTGGCGGCGTTGTGCTGCATTTGACCGCGCCGGAGTTCTGTGGCCTTTCGCAGTCGGGCGACGAAATTACGGCGGGCGCGGGGCTGCGGCTGAGCGCGGCAACGGCATTTGCGCGCGACCGGGGTCTGGGCGGGCTGGAATTTGCTCACGGAATACCCGGCTCGGTGGGCGGCGCCGTATACATGAACGCCGGCGCCTATGGCGGTGAGCTGCGCGATGTGCTCGTTTCGTGCACGGTGCTCACGGCGGCGGGCGAAATTTGCGAGCTGCCCGCTCGGGCGCTCGCGCTGGGCTACCGGCACAGCGCGCTGATGGAAAACGGCGCGGCCGTGCTCGCGGCTCGACTGCGGCTGCATCCGGATGACCCCGACGCCATTGCCGCACGCATGGCCGACTATCTGGGCCGCCGCAAAGCAAAGCAGCCGCTCGAATATCCCAGCGCGGGCAGTGTGTTCAAGCGCCCCGAAGGGCATTTTGCAGGCGCGCTGATCGAGCAGTGCGGCCTCAAGGGCTGCACGGTGGGCGGCGCACAGGTGAGCGAAAAGCACGCGGGTTTTATCGTCAATCGCGGCGGCGCCACGGCGCACGACGTGCGCGCGCTGGTCGCGCACATTCAGGAAACGGTGCTGCGCGAAACCGGTGTGGTGCTCGAATGCGAAATTCGCACGCTCGGTGCGGATGACTAACCCGCCGCTGCATTGCTGCAAAAAGGAGGGACTTTCATGGAATTCTTAATTGTGACCGGCATTTCGGGCGCAGGCAAAACGCAGGCGGCGCATGCGCTCGAGGATATCGGCTTTTATTGCGTTGACAACATTCCGCCGTCGCTGCTCGGCGCGTTCTACGATATTTGTGCGCGTGCCAAGGAGCCGGATTACCGCGTGGCGGTCATTATCGATGTGCGCAGCGGCGACGATTTTGACGTGCTGCTCGATGCGCTGCGCCGATTGGGCGACGATCAGCCCTACCGCATCCTGTTTTTGGACGCGTCCGACGACGTGCTGCTGCGCCGCTATCGCTTCACGCGGCGGCGGCACCCGCTGCTGGATGCGGCCGGCGGCTCGCTCGGCGGCGCCATTGCGATGGAGCGCGTCCGTTTGGGGCCGCTCAAGGAGCGCGCCGACTATCTGATCGACACCACCTTTCTCTCCAATATGCAGCTCAAGGAGCGCATTGCCAAGCTGTTTCTCGAAAATTCCGCCAACGCGCTGGCCATTCAATGCATGTCGTTCGGGTACAAATACGGCGTGCCCACCGAGGCGGATCTGATGTTTGACGTGCGGTGCCTGCCCAATCCCTATTATGTGGATGAGCTGCGCGGGCAAACCGGGCTCGATGCACCGGTGTACGACTATGTGATGAAATGGGAGCAGACGATCGGCTTTCGCGACCGGTTATTTGATCTGGTGGACTATCTGCTGCCGCTTTACTGCAACGAGGGTAAAAGCGCGCTGGTGATCGCCATTGGCTGCACCGGCGGACATCACCGCTCCGTTGCGCTCACACAGGCGCTCTATGACCATTTGCTCCGCCACGGTCAGCGCGTTTCGGTCATGCACCGGGATATTGAAAAATAACGCGCCGCCCGTTTTGAGCCGCGGGGCGGAAAACGTCGAAATTGCAATACAAAGGAAAAGGAGGGCGGCGAATTGTCGTTTTCATCCGAAGTAAAAAAAGAACTGAGCGCGGTCACGCCGCCGCCCTGCTGCCGCCGCGCAGAAGCTTATGCGCTGTTTTTATACGGTCACCGGTTCGACGGCGCGCAGATCACGCTGCAAACCGAAAGCCGCGCCGCGGCGCAAACGGCGGCCACCCTTCTAGCCGCCGAAACCGGCGTGTTCGTGGAGGTGCGCACCCCGCTCTCGCAGCGCAGCCGGGTTTGCACCGTTGCGCCCGAGCCGGGCAGCAATGCGGCCAT
Source organism: uncultured Eubacteriales bacterium (assembly GCA_934667575.1). Lineage (GTDB taxonomy): Bacteria > Bacillota > Clostridia > Oscillospirales > Acutalibacteraceae > RGIG4076. Next base: position 3,073 of record CAKUME010000080.1, read on the forward strand.
TTTGCGCCATTTTGGCCATGCGCCCACCGATGTGGCGCGGCGCGTGCGGTTTGGCAATTTGCAGAATCCCTGCTGTGCGGCGGCGTTTTTGCGCGGCGCATTTTTGGCGTGCGGCACGGTGAGCGATCCCGCGCGCAGCTATCATCTGGAGTTCGCCGCGCCCACCCCGGCCCTGGCCGATGCGATCGCGCTGGTGCTGGAGCAGGCGGCGAGGCTGCACCCCGGCACATCGGAACGCAGCGGCGCGCATCTGATCTATTTTAAGGGCTGGGCGGAAATTGCGGGGCTGCTCATGCGGCTGGGTGCGCCGCGCAGCGCCGATGCCGTGCAGCAGGCGCGCGCGCAAAAGGAACTGCGCCGCAACGCGAACCGCCGCACCAACTTTGACACCGCAAACATCGACAAAACCGTGTCGGCCGCGGCGGCGCAAACCGAAGCCATTCTGCGGCTGCGCCGCTCCCCGCAGTGGCCGCTGCTGCCCGACGAGCTGCGGGCGCTGGCGGAGCTGCGGCTGGCGCATCCGGAATATTCGCTGCGCGAGCTGGGCGAAGCGCTGAGCCCGCCGGTGAGCCGAAGCGGCGTGAACCATCGGCTGGCGCGGCTCGCCGCGCTGGCCGATCGCGCGCCCGACACGCCAAAGTCCCGGCCCGAATCCACGGCCGACAGAAAGGAGTGATTTGCCATGGGTTTTGTTCACCTGCATGTGCACAGCGAATACAGCCTGCTCGACGGCGCCTGCCGCATCAAGCAGCTGGCGCAGCGCGCGGCCGACTTGGGCCAGACGGCCTGCGCGATCACCGACCACGGCGTGATGTATGGCGCAGTGGATTTTTATAAGGCCGCCAAGGCCGTGGGCGTGAAGCCGATCATCGGCTGCGAGGTCTATGTGGCCCCCAATTCGCGATTTGACCGCACCGGCGGGCTCAGCGACGAGCGCTACCACCTGGTGCTGCTGTGTGAAAACAACACCGGCTACCGCAATCTGTGCGCGATGGTGTCGCGCGCGTGGACCGAGGGCTTTTATGTGAAGCCGCGTGTGGACTACGAGCTGCTGCGCGAATACCACGAAGGGCTGATCGCGCTGTCGGCGTGCCTGGCGGGGCAGATTCCCCGCGCGCTGATGCGCCGCGATTACGACGATGCGCGCCGCACCGCGCTCGAGCTGGAATCCATTTTTGGCAAGGATCACTTTTATCTCGAATTGCAGGATCACACGCTGCCCGACCAGCGCATGATCAACCCCGATATCATCCGCCTGTCGGACGACACCGGCATTCCGCTCGTGGTCACCAACGACGCGCACTATTTAACGCGCGAAGACAGCAAAATGCACCACATTCTCATTTGTATTCAAACGAACCACACGGTGAACGACGACGACACCATGGAATTCGGCTCGGATGAATTCTATCTGAAAAGCGAAGCCGAAATGCGCGCGCTGTTTCCCGCCCGCCCCGATGCCGCCGACAACACGGTGAAAATTGCCGAGCGCTGCAATGTGGAATTTGAATTCGGCAAAACCAAGCTTCCGCATTTTGATGTGCCGAACAACGAAGATCATGCCGTTTATTTCCGCCGCCAGTGCATGGAGGGGCTGCACCGCCGCTATGGCGCAAATCCGCCCGAAGCCTATGTGAAGCGGCTCGAGTATGAGCTGGCCACGATCGAGCGCATGGGCTACATCGACTATTACCTCATCGTGCACGACTTTGTGCACTACGCGCAAAGCGTGGGCATTCCGGTGGGGCCGGGGCGCGGCTCGGGCGCAGGCAGCATTGCCGCCTACTGCATTGGGATTACCGCCATTGACCCGATGAAATACGACCTGCTGTTCGAGCGTTTTTTGAACCCCGAGCGCGTGAGCATGCCTGATTTTGATATCGACTTCTGCTACGAGCGGCGGCAGGAGGTCATCGATTATGTGGTGCGCAAATACGGCGCCGACCATGTGGCGCAAATTGTCACGTTCGGCACCATGGCGGCGCGCGGCGCCATTCGCGATGTGGCGCGCGCCATGGCCATTCCCTACGCCCGTGCCGACGCCGTGGCCAAGCTGGTGCCGATGGAGCTGAAAATGACGCTCGACAAGGCGCTCGAAATGTCGGCCGAGCTGCGCGGCATGGTGGAAACCGATCCCGACATCCGCGCGCTGATGGACATGGCGCGCAAGGTGGAGGGCATGCCGCGCCATGCATCGCGCCACGCGGCGGGCGTAGTGATCACCGAAAACCCCGTGATGAGCTATGTGCCGCTCGCCAAAAACGACGAAGCCGTGGTCACGCAATACACCATGACCACGCTCGAGGAGCTGGGGCTGCTCAAAATGGACTTTTTGGGGCTGCGCACGCTCACGGTGATTCACGATGCGGAGCAGATGATCCGGCGCCGCGAGCCGGACTTTCGCGTGGATCACATTTCCACCGAAGACCCCGACACCTACCGCATGCTCGCCGCCGGCCAAACCGAAGGCGTGTTTCAGTTTGAATCGGCGGGCATGCGCAGCGTGCTGATGCAGCTGGGCCCGGAGAGCCTTGAAGACCTGATCGCCGTGATCTCGCTCTACCGCCCCGGCCCCATGGAATCTATTCCGCGCTATATCCGCAACCGCCACAACCCGGAGCTGGTCACCTATCTGCACCCCATGCTTGAGCCGATTCTCAAAGTGACCTACGGCTGCATGGTATATCAGGAGCAGATCATGCAGATTTTCCGCAGCTTGGCGGGCTACACGCTCGGCCGCGCCGACATTGTGCGCCGCGCAATGGCCAAAAAGAAAAAGGACGTGATGGAGCGCGAACGACAGATTTTTGTAAACGGTCTCACCGACGAAAACGGCAATGTGATCGTTGAGGGCTGCCTCAAGC
>CAKUME010000081.1 GCA_934667575.1 uncultured Eubacteriales bacterium
GATCGAAGCCGGCACCTATATGGCGGCTGCGGCGGCCACCGGCGGCGACGTGCTGGTGCGCAACGTGATCCCGAAGCATTTGGATTCGATCACGGCCAAGCTCGAGGAGATGGGCGTGGCGGTGACCGAATACGACGATGCGGTGCGCATTGTGCGCAGCGGGCCGCTGCATCGCTGCAACATCAAAACCATGCCGCATCCGGGCTTTCCCACCGATATGCAGCCCCAAATTGCGGTGCTGCTCGCCATGGCAGACGGCACGAGCATTCTCACCGAGGGCGTGTGGGATAACCGCTTCCGCTATGTGGAAGAGCTGCGGCGCATGGGCGCGCAGGTGTCGGTCGATGGAAAAATTGCGGTGTTTGAAGGCGTGCCCGAGCTGACCGGCGCGCAGGTGCGCGCAACCGATCTGCGTGCGGGCGCGGCGATGATCATCGCCGGGTTGGCGGCGCAGGGTGAAACCCAGATTGAGGACATCCGCTATATTGACCGCGGCTATGAGCATGTGGTGGAAAAGCTGACGGCGCTCGGGGCGGACATCCGCCGCGTGGCGATTCCGGAGCAGTCTGCCGCAGTGGCGCTTTGACCGGATTTTGATGCTTCGGACAGATTCCAATGGCGCAGCGGCGGTTGGAATTTGTCCGTTTTGCTATACATATTATATTGGATTCCATGGAACTGGAACGGAAAGGACGAAACGGAGTATGGAACAGAATCGGAAAGAGCAGGCGCTGCGCGTGCTCGCGGCGCTCGAAAAAAACGGAATGACCGGAGAATGGGTCGAAACGGCCGCACAGGCGCGCGCCGCAGTGGAACGCCGGCTGAACCCGGGCGATGTGATCGGGCTGGGCGGTTCCGAAACATTGCGGCAGTGCGGCATTCTGGAGCTGGCCTATGATCCGAAATACCGGGTGATCGACCGCTACGAGGCCGGGCTGACGCCCGAGGCGCGCACGGAACGGCTGCGTGAATCGCTGGCGGCGGACGTGCTCCTGTGCAGCAGCAACGCCGTGACCGAAACGGGGCTGCTTTATAATGTAGACGGCACCTCCAACCGCGTGGCGGGCATTGCCTTTGGCCCCCGGCGCGTGATTATGGTGGTGGGCTGCCAAAAAATTGTGCCCGATTTGGCGGCGGCGGTCGAACGTGTGCGCACGGTTGCGGCGCCGCGCAACGCGCAGCGCCTGCATTGCGCGACCTATTGCGCCGAAAAAGGCAAGTGTATGGCGTGCGGCCGGGAAATGGGCGCGGGCTGCACCAGCCCGCAGCGCATTTGCCGCAATTTTTTGGTGAGCGGCGCGCAGCCGGTGCCGGGGCGCATCCATGTGATCCTCGTGGGCGAGGAGGTCGGCGAGTGGCCGCCCGCCGCGGCGGGGGCCGCAACTGGATTTGCCGCGCGGCCGCGGTCGCGATGTGCGCCGGATTGGCGCTGTCGGCGGGCGCATGTGGGCGCGGGGCGCAGGAAATTGGCAGCAGCGCCGCGCAGACCGATTATCCCATCTCGATCGGCGGTACGGTCATCTCGGAAAAAGTAAAAAAAGCGGCGGTGTATTCCGATTCGCTGGCGGCGGTGGTGCGGGCGCTGGGCTCGGGCTATGAGCTCCGGCTGGCGGCACGCGGCACCAACTGCACCGATCGCGCAATCGCTTCGCTGCCCGAAGCGGGCGCGCCCGGCGCCATCGACGCGGACAAGCTCGCCGAGCTGGGCGTGGATTTGGTGCTGACGGAGCAGGAGCTGACCGACGCGGAAAAAGCCGCGCTCGCGCAAAAGAAAATTCCCGCGCTCACGCTGCCCCGCGCGGCCGACCGCAGCACGCTCACGGAGCTGTATGTTCAGGTGGGCAGCGCGATGAGCGGCGGCAAAACCGGTTACGAAGAAGCGCAGCGCCGTGTGAATCAGCTGCTGATGCAGCTCGACGATGTGCAGCGCGTGATCCCCAAGGGCGAATCCACGCCGGTGGCGGGATATATTGGGGCAGACGGGCAGTTTGCCACCAACGCCACGTTCACGGGGCGGCTGCTGGAATATGCAGGCGCGCGCAATCTGGCGGCGGATCAGTCGGATTTTACCGCCGACGAGCTGGCGACCGCCAACCCGGCCATGTTGTTTTGTGCGGCGGGCACCAAGGAGCAGATCGCGGCCGACCCGCGCTTTTCCGGTTTGGACGCGGTCAAAAATGGAAAGCTCGTTGAAATTCCTGCCGAGGAAGTGGAAGAGCAGGGTAGCGCCATGCTCACCGGCGTCATTCGCATGGCGGCGGCGCTCTATCCGTCGCTGCAGTCGGAGGGGCTGCTCGATCGCATTTCGGGCGCATCGTCGTCCGGCGAGAGTTCATCGGATGCATCGTCGGGGCAAAGCTATGCGGCGGTGGACGAAAATTCCGATCGTGAGGCCATCCTGAAATTGCAGGATCGTCTGATTGAGCTGGGATATATGGACCCGCCGGGCGACGGCATTTACGGCTACTGGACCCGGGCCTGCGTGCTCGAATTCCAGCGCCGGGCGGAGCTGCCGCAGACTGGCACGGCAGATGAAAACACAATGCAGGCGCTCTACGCCGAAAATGCGCCGAAGGGCGGCTGATGCCGCGCAAACTCGACCAAAGAGAGGAAGGGTCAAATGCCACGGTTTATTGAAGACGATCAAGAAAAGCGCCCCCCGCAGCGGCACGCCAAAAAGGCCGATGCCGCAGACGGCGCGCGGTTTTACGGTGATCCTGCACCTGATGCGAATCCTGCGCCCGCGCAGCCGCCCCGGCGCGGCGCCGACCCCTTTTATATTCTGATGGTGGTGCTGATCGCGGCGGTGGCGGCGCTCACGGCCAGCGTGGTGGCGCTGCTGGCCGGTTCGGCGCGCTATGCCGCCCAGAGCTCCGGCAGCACGGTGACGGAGGTCCGTTCCATGCCGGAATCCGAATCCGGCCGAGGCGAGTCGTCCGGCTCCGGCAGTGCGGACAGCTCCTCCCGGTGGACGTCCGATTCAAGCGCGGCATCGTCGTCGGCCGAAAGCGACCGTGCATCGTCGGCACACGGCACGCCGTCGCTGGATGAGGCGGCGGCCACCGCTGCGTTTGAGCAAAACTCCGTCGATCGCAAAAAAACGGCGGCGCTTCAAACTGCACACACCACCACCGCGATGCTTCAGGTGTACGACACGGCGCTCAGCGGCTGGAAAACGGCGATCAATGCAATGAACAACGAGCTGCGCCGCTACGGTGAAGCCACCGACGACGAGCAGACAAAGTGGGAGCAGGAAGTGAGCCGCCGCACGGCTGCGCGCGAGGAAGAGCTGCGTGCGGGCGGCGGGTCGCTGGCCAAAAACCAATTGGCCGAATATCGCGACCAGCAATACCGCGACCGCGCGCTGGCGTTGTTTTTGCGCCTGCGCCGCTACGATGCGGACTACATGTTCTGATTTTGAATATTTATACATTTTTCGCTCCGACGCCAAACGCCGGGGCGCTTTTTGACGTGTGCGGCACACAAAAAACAGCAATAAAGGGCCGCACGAATCATTTCGTGCGGCCCTTGAATATGTTCGCAGATGCAATCAGATGGCCTTGACCAGGTTCTCGATGCAGCGCTTGCAGATATTCTTGCCCTTGTAGAGCACGATATCGGTGTCTTCATTGCAGAAAATGCAAGCCGGCTGATATTTCTTCAGCACGATGCGGTCTTCGTCCACGAAGATCTCGAGCGAAGAGTCTTCGGTGACATTGAGCGTTTTGCGCAGTTCGATGGGCAGCACGATGCGGCCAACCGAGTCAATTTTGCGAACAATACCAATGGATTTCATGGAGCAGTCCCTCTTTCATCAAAAAAATTTGGAAATCCCGTAGCAACATTATACGACACAAAAAATGCTTTGTCAAGTCAGTGCAGGGAAAATCTTTCGTTTTTCAGTAGATTTTGTAAAACATGACGCATTCCCGTCGAAATCATCCAGAAGCATATCATCTGCACTCGATTTTACGGAAAAAGCCGCGAAAAATTGCGTTTTCCGCATCGATTTTCGCGCTTGCAATATGTCCAAACGAACGGGTAAAATGACATGCTGCACCAACTTGTGCGGAAAATTGTAAGAGAATCCGGCGGTTCCCTGCGCAAGAAAAACCAAGAATAGCTCGAAAATTGGATAATTTTGAAATAAAAAGGTAAAAATGCCCGGTATATTGCTGCCTTTTCCCGCATAAGTATCGAACAGGCTCAACGCGAACAAAGGGGGCGGCAAACATGATGAATGTGCTATGGCCGGTGTTGATGCTGGCGGCCGTGATTTGCGGCGCAGCCACCGGGCGAATGGAGGCGGTCACGGGCGCGCTGCTTTCGGGTGCGGCCGACGCGGTTGCGCTGGCGCTGACCCTGCTTGGGGTGATGAGCCTTTGGAGCGGGCTGATGCGCGTGGCGGAGCGCGCGGGGCTCACGCGAGCGCTGGCGCGGCTGTTTGCGCCGCTGCTGCGGGTGCTTTTCCCGGGGCTGGAGCCCGACAGCGCTGCGGCGCAAGCCATTTGCATGAACGTGGCCGCCAATCTGCTTGGCATGGGCAACGCGGCCACGCCGTTTGGGCTGGCGGCCATGAAGGAGCTCGCGCGCCGCAGCTCCACGCCGGGTGTTGCGAGCAACGATATGATCACATTTGTGGTGATGAACACCGCGTGCCTGCAATTGCTGCCGTCTACCATCGCGGCGCTGCGGCAGGCGGCAGGAAGCGCCGCGCCGTTCGATATCACGCCGTGCGTGTGGATCACGTCGGCGGTTTCGCTGAGTGTGGGGCTGCTCACGGCGTGGGCGCTCCGGCTGCCGGAACACATTCGGCGCGGTGCGGCGGCTTCACGGCGCAGCGCGCATGCCCCAGCGGGATAAATGCGGCGGTAAGCCATTTCGAGCAATGCAGATGCAAGCACGCAGCCGAATGCGCGCGAGCCGGTTCCCGCGCCAAGCGCGCGGACGTGCGGCGAAAAGGAAGGTGAAGCAAAATGCTGCAAAGCGTGGGCGCCTGGGCGGCGCCGGCGATGGTGTCGGTCATTCTTTTGGCGGCGCTCGTGCGACGGGTGCCGGCATTTTCGGAATTCACGGCCGGCGCGCAGTCCGGCGCGCAGAGCTGTGTGGGCATTTTTCCGTCGCTCATTGGGCTGATCACCGCAGTGGCCATGCTGCGCGCATCGGGGCTGCCGGAGCTGCTTGCGCAGGCGGTTGCCCCGCTCACCGCTCGGCTCGGTCTTCCTGCGGAGCTGATGCCGCTGGTGCTGCTGCGGCCGGTTTCGGGCAGCGGATCGATTGCACTGCTGCGGGAGCTGCTGCAAACGCAGGGGCCCGACGGCTTTGCGGGCCGCGTGGCTGCGGTGATGGCGGGTGCGACCGAAACCACGTTTTACACGCTCACCGTGTATTATGGCGCAGCGGGCGTGCGCAAAACCCGCCACACGCTCCCGGCCGCGGCCGCGGCCGACGCTACCTGTGTGCTTGTGGCGCTGCTTACGGTGCGCTGGATGTTCCGCGGCTGACCTATAAAATATTCACAATTTGTTTACAACAATCCATCGCGACTCCCTTGATTTTTCTGCCAGACGCGTGTACAATATTATTGTTAGCACTCGCACATATTGAGTGCTAATCGTTCGTTCAAAATCAAAACAGGAGTGGATGATATATGGAACAAAAAGAATTCAAGGCCGAATCCAAACGGCTGCTTGACCTGATGATTAACTCCATTTATACGCACAAGGAAATTTTTTTGCGCGAGCTGATCTCCAATGCCAGCGACGCAATCGATAAGCTGTATTACCGCGCGCTCACCGAGAATATCACCGGTCTCAACCGCGATGATTTTGCCATTCGCATTGCTGTGGACAAAGATCGGCGCACCATCACCGTGTCGGACAACGGCTGCGGCATGACCAAGGAG
>CAKUME010000082.1 GCA_934667575.1 uncultured Eubacteriales bacterium
CGCGCCGGACGGCTTGAACAGATTCAGATGATTGATATTTCCGATCAAATATCCGGCCGCAAAGATAAACAGCATTGCGATCACCGCAGCCACGGTGCCGCCGCTGATCTTCTTTTTGCGGTAGCCGTATCCGCCATAGCTGTCCGGACGATAATGATAACGCATGATTGCAGCGCCTGCCTTTCATCGTTGTTCCGATTCATGGAAAAATTGCGGGCGCCTGTGCGCCCATCCTAATAAGATTATCATGTTCCCCCGGCAAAGTCAAGCTGCGGGCGCGGTTTTTTTGTGAATGAAGCGTGAATTTCGCAGGATTGCCTTGCACAAACCGAAAAAATTCGCTACAATATAGTATAAGTCCATTCAACGTGTCCCAATCGGACGACGGAGGTTTTTATTTGATGAATCGATACGAAGGCGCGCAGTGCCCGGTTTGCCACCGGAAGCTGACCGCAGAGGATGATATTGTAGTGTGCCCGGAATGCGGCGCACCGCACCACCGGAGCTGCTGGCAGGAGCTGGGCCACTGCGGCTGCGCCGACCGGCACGCCGCACATTGGCTTTGGCAGCCGGAAAATGCGCCCGCAGCCGACGCACCGGCGCAGCCTGCGCCGGACGAGCCGCACCGCAGCACTGCGCAGCCGGAAGCGCCCGGCAATGCGCAGATCGGCAACGCCAAAATCTGCCCGCGCTGCGGCGCACAAAACACACCAGACGCACGCTTTTGCCTGCGCTGCGGCGCACCGCTTGTGCAAACCGGCGCACCGCAGTTTGCAGTCGTGCTCGATCCGCTGGGCGGGGTGCCGCCGGAGGAGGAGATCGACGGCGTTCCGGCAAAAAAGATGGCGCAGATTGTGGACCGCAACAGCGCCTACTATCTCCCCCGATTTCGCGCGATGGCCACCGGGCAGCGCAAGGCGTTTCCCAATCTGTCCGCGTTTTTGTTTGACATTCCGTGGTTCTTTTACCGCAAGCTTTATTTTCCCGGCATTGCGGTGCTGCTGATCGAGCTGGCCATGGCTGCGCCGTCGGGCTGGGCGTTTTATCAAATGCTCCGCTTTGGCGCCGATGTATCGTTTTCGGACGGATTTTGGACGCTGTATTACGTCTGCACGGCATTGCAGCTGGTGTTTCGCACGCTGATCGGGCTGTTTGCCAATTCCGTCTACCGCAGGCGATGTGCGGCGCTCGGGCGCGAACTGATGCAGGTTTGCCCCGACGACGAATCATTTGCGGCGGCAGCCGGCCGGCGCGGCGGCGTGGCGCAGGTTTTCTTTTATATCAGCGCGGCGCTGATCGGCCTGTATTATTTGCTGCAGCTCATCATTTATTGGATATTATAATATTTTCCCGGCTTCCCCTGCGGAACCGAAAAGAGGCGTTTGCATATGAACACGGAGCAAAAAATCTGCCCCTATTGCGGCAAAGCGTTCACCGAGAGCGACGACATTGTGGTCTGCCCCGACTGCGGCACGCGGCATCATCGCGCTTGCTGGGCAGCGCACGGCCATTGCGCCAACGAGGCGCATCACGGCGAACCGATTCCCACCGAAGATTCAAACACGCGCACACAGCCGGACGCGAACGCGCCCCACGCGCCGCAGGATGCGCCAAATGCGCGCATCTGCCCCCGCTGCGGCTATCAAAACGCGCCGGACGCGCTGTTTTGCAGCGGGTGCGGGCTTCCGCTCGGTGCATCGGGCGCGGGCGACCCGTTTTTTGCGCAGCAGGCACACGGGTTTGACCCCGCTTCGTTTAACCCGGATGTGAATTTTTCGAACGATACGGATTTTGACGGCGTGCCCTCCACCGACGCGGCGCGGCTGATCGGTAAAAACACGGAATATTACCTGCCGGTATTTTCCCGGCTGCACCAGCACAATCGCGGGCGATTCCACTTTTGCGCGTTTTTGTTCGGCGGTGGGTGGATGCTGTTCCGCAAGCAATATGTGCGCGGCGGAATCATGCTGGCGCTTCAGGTGCTGCTGGATGCGGCGCAAATGCTGGGTTCGGCCTATTTGGTGCTGCCGGTTTATCAGGCGCTGCTCCAAGCGGCGGGCATTGATCTGAACGCCGTGGTGGGCGGCACGCTCACGCAGGAGCAAGCCATGCGGCTGGCGCAGGAAATGATGCAGCTGCCTGCCGGCCGACTGCTGGTGCTCATGCTGCCGATACTGCTTGCGGCGGCCGCACTGGTGCTCCGCATTGTGATCGGCGCATGCGCCAACCGATGGTATTATCGCGACACGCTGGCCGTGGCACGCCGCCTGCGCGCCCGGCACAGCGACGAATCGATGCTCATCGACGCCGAAACGCGCCGCGGCGGCGTGAACATGCCGCTTGCGATCTGCCTGCTGGTCTGCGCGGTGATTCTGCGGTTTGTTTTATAACGAAGCGATCGGAATCAGAAGCATACAATCATAAAATTCTGCGGCTTTATCGCAAAGTGAATTTGCGGTTGAGCCGCATTTGCTGCGCCCGCCCAAACGGACGCGGAGGAGGAACAAGCATGATGGAGATCACGGCGGAGGAGCTCATCGCACGGCGCGGCGAGTTCGACATTTACGATATGCGCGGCGAGCTGGAACGCACCTACGGCACCATTCCCGGCGCGGCCGCACAGTCGGGCGACGCGCTGCTCGCACAGCCGCCTGCGGACAAAAGCCGCCCGCTCGTAATTTACTGCGCGCGCGGCGTGCTGAGCGTGGAAATTGCCGAAGCGCTGTGCGCGCAGGGATACCGCGCCTTTAGCCTGCGGGGCGGGTATGCGGCGTGGCTGCGGGTGCAGATTCAGCGGCAGCAGGACGCGGCGGTATGCCAAAAAGCGGAGCAGAGCCTGCGCAAAAAATTTCGCGAGTCCATCATGAACCCGTTTATTAAGGCACTCAAGGAATACAAGCTGGTGAACGAAGGCGACCGCGTGGCGGTGTGCATGTCCGGCGGCAAGGACTCGATGCTCATGGCCAAGCTGTTTCAGGAGCTGAAGCGATACAGCGAAGTGCATTTTGATGTGAAATACCTGGTGATGGACCCGGGGTACAATGCGGAAAACCGCGCGATCATCGAGGCCAATGCCCGTGCGCTGGGCATTCCGATCACGATTTTTGAAACGCGGATCTTCGAGTCGGTTTATCATGTGGAAAAATCGCCGTGCTATCTTTGCGCACGCATGCGCCGGGGGTATCTCTATAAATTTGCGCAGGAGCTCGGGTGCAACAAAATTGCGCTCGGCCATCATTTTGACGATGTGATCGAAACCATTCTGATGGGCATGCTCCACAGCGCACAGATTCAAACGATGATGCCCAAGCTGCACAGCACGAACTACCCCGGCATGGAGCTGATCCGGCCGCTTTATTATGTGCGCGAAGATGCGATCAAGGCATGGCGCGACTATAACGATCTGCATTTTATTCAGTGCGCATGCAAGTTCACCGACACCTGCACCACCTGCAACAACGGGCAAAACCATTCCAAGCGGCAGGAGACCAAGGAGCTGATCCGCGCGCTGAAGCAGTCCAATCCCGATGTGGAAAACTGCATTTTCCGCAGCGTGCAGAATGTGCATCTGGATGCAGTGATCGCCTATAAGCAAAACGGCGTGAAGCATTCGTTTCTCGACGAATACGACCGATCAACGGACTGAAAAAACAGCAAAGCGCGCCGTCCGCAGGCTTTTGAGCAAAGCCCGCGGGCGGCGCGTTCTTGTGGAAACGTTATTCGATGCCCGTTACCGTGTAGTCCTTGTCCTCCACGGCGCGGCGCAGCACTTCGTCGGCCACCGGCGCCTGGAGCGTGACCACGGCGGTGCCTGCATCGTGGCTCACCTGCGCGCTCGTCACCTCGGGCAGCGCTTCGAGCGCCTTTTGAACCGTGGCCTCGCAATGGCCGCACATCATACCTTTAATGTGAATCGTTTTTGTCATAGCTGGTTCCTCCGTTTGATTTGAATGATTTGAAATGGAATTTTGCATCGGATTTTGTGGGTGCGCCCGACGGCGCTTGTGGTCGTGCCGCGCGTCGCGAAGCTTGAACAGGTTCAGCCGCAGCGCGTTCGACACCACGCAAAAGCTGGACAGGCTCATGGCCGCCGCGCCGAACATGGGATTGAGCGTGAGGCCGAGCGGAATGAACACGCCCGCTGCCAGCGGGATGCCGATGGTGTTGTAGAAAAACGCCCAGAACAGGTTTTCGTGAATATTCCGCAGCGTGGCGCGGCTGAGACGGATGGCGGCAGGCACATCGCTGAGGCGGCTCTGCATCAGCACCACGTCGGCGGCGTCGATGGCCACATCCGCGCCCGCGCCGATGGCAATGCCGATGTCGGCGCGGGTGAGCGCCGGGGCGTCGTTGATGCCGTCGCCCACCATGGCGACCTTTCCGCTTTGCTTCAGGCGGCGAATTTCGCTTTCCTTGCCCTCGGGCAGCACGCCCGCGATCACTTCGTCCACACCGGCCTGCGCGCCAATGGCGCGGGCGGTGCGCTTATTGTCGCCGGTGATCATCACCACGCGAATGCCCATGTTTTGCAGCTCCCGCACCGCCTGCGGGCTGTCGGGTTTGATCACGTCCGCCACGGCGACGATGCCGAGCAGATGGCCGCCCATGCTGAAGAAAAGCGGCGTTTTGCCCGCTTCGGCGAACGCTTCGGACCGGGCTTGCAGCTCCGGCGGAACTGCGGCGCGGCTGCCGATGAACGCGGCGTTGCCGCCGCAAAGCGACTGCCCGCGCCAAGTGGCGGTCAGCCCGTTGCCCGGCAGCGCTTGAAACTGCTCCACCGCCTCCGGTTTCACGCCGTCGGCTTCGGCGCGCTGCATCACGGCGCGCGCCAACGGATGCTCGCTCTTGCATTCCAGCGTGCAGGCCAATTGCAGCAATTCCGCTTCGCTCACGCCGGCTGCGGGCACCAGATTCGTGACCTGCGGCGTGCCTGCGGTGATCGTGCCGGTCTTATCAAGCGCCACAATATCCACACGGCCGGTTTCTTCGAGCGAGGCCGCCGTTTTGAACAAAATGCCGTTTTTGGCGCCCAAGCCGCTGCCCACCATGATCGCCACCGGGGTGGCCAGCCCCAGCGCGCACGGGCAGCTGATGACGAGCACCGAAATGCCACGCGCCAACGAAAAGCCCACGCTCCGCCCGAGCAGCAGCCACACTGCCGTGGTGACCACGGCGATGGCAATCACCACCGGCACGAACACGCCGCTCACTTTGTCGGCAATTTTGGCAATGGGCGCTTTGGTGGCCGCCGCGTCGCTGACCATCTGAATGATTTGCGACAAGGTGGTATCCTCGCCCACACGGGTGGCGCGGCAGCGCAGAAAACCGGACTGATTCACCGTGGCGGCCGACACGTGGTCACCCGGCGCTTTGTCGGCCGGAATGCTCTCGCCGGTGAGCGCGGATTCATTCACCGCGCTGCTGCCCTCCAGCACTACGCCGTCCACCGGGATGCGCTCGCCCGGCCGCACAACGAAAATATCGTCTTTTTGCACCTGCTCCACCGGCACGGTCACTTCCGCGCCGTCGCGCTCCACGGTGGCGGTTTTGGGGGCCAGATTCATCAAGCCGCGCAGCGCGCTGGTGGTTTTGCCCTTGGAACGCGCCTCGAGCGTTTTGCCCACGGTGATCAGCGTGAGGATCATGGCTGCGGATTCAAAGTAGAAATCCATCATGTAGTTCATCACGGCCGCGCTGTCGCCGCGCACCTGCGCGCCGGTCATGGCAAACAGCGCATAGGTGCTGTACACAAACGCCGCGGTGGCGCCGAGCGCCACGAGCGTGTCCATGTTGGGTGCGCGATGCCATAGGCTTTGGAAGCCGCTGATGAAAAATTTCTGGTTGATGACCATGATGACAACGGTGAGCAGCAGCTGCGTGAGACCCATTGCAACATGATTATC
>CAKUME010000083.1 GCA_934667575.1 uncultured Eubacteriales bacterium
AAGAACACATCACGCCGGAAATGGCCGCCGCACGCGCGCTGAACGCGCAAAAAAAGGTGCGGGTGCGCATTCCGCTCCATCCGCTGAACGAAGACGACCGGGTGGTGCCGGTGAGCGTGAACGGCTATAACTTTTTCATCCGGCGCGGCGAGTGGGTCGAGGTGCCCGAAACGGTGGCGGAGCTGCTCGCAAACGCCGATTATATTTGATTTTATTTCACACACAAAAAGCAAAAAGAGCCGTTCGGCAGCGGGCGGCTCTTTTTGCAAAGGAGGGAAACCGATGACCAAAAACGAAGCCAAGGAAACGGCGCTGCGCTGGATTGACGAAGCCACGGTGAACGGCCGTCAGGCGGAGCCCGAAGAGCTGGCCGACTACCGCGACCGGATGGATTATCTGCTGGACGGCGTGCAGGCGGCGCTGGCGGCGGCGTTTCCGCTGGACGGCTGCTTTGCGGCGACGATTTGCCCGGTGCCGAATCTGCTGGGCGGGGCGCACGCGCTGCGCGCCGCTGCGCCCGGGGAACCGTTGGTGCTGAACGCGGCGGGCGCGCGCAGCGCCTATCTGGAAATCAGCGGCGCGGCCGGCGTGTCGGCGCCCGGCACGGCGGCGGAACAAACGGCAGCCACCGGCGGATTTGAGCCGGTGCGGCTGCGGCTGCCGCAGGGCGGTCCGGTAACGGTGCGGGGGCGCGGGCAGGTGCTCGTGCGCCACGCGGCGCTCTATGCGGCCGAATTTGACCGCGCGGCAGAAATTCCGGCGTTTGCACCGGAAACGGCGGTCACGCTGCCGGAGGATTTTTGCACGCTGCGGCAAATCATCCGGACCGGCGGCGGCCCGGGCACGGTGTGGTCGAACTACCGGCAGGAGGGGGCGCGCACGTTCCGGCTGCCGTCCGCATCGGCCGGGGAATACCGATTTTGGTATGTGCGGCGGCCGCGTTCGGTGCCGCACGACGCACCGGGCGACACGGAGCTCGACTGCGCGCCGCAGGCCGAATCGCTGATTCCGCTCAAGCTGGCCGCAGACACGCTGATGGGCACGCCGGATCGCGCCGGAACGGCGTATTATTTGGAAAACTGCTATTCGACGCGGCTGCAAATGCTGCGCAGCGAGCAAACGGAAGCGCCGGTGCGCATTGAACCGGTGTATCGATAAGGAGGGGGCAGCCATGTTTGTACCCATGCAGGTGCGGGCGACGGATACGCAGCGGATCGCCATTGCGGAGTTTCGCGGCGCGGATCTTTGCAGCAGCCCCACGGGAATGAGCCTGAGCCGGTCGCCGTCGTGCCCGAACATGATGCGCAGCGTGCCGAACAAGGTGCGCAAGCGCATGGGCTATTATCTGGCGGCCACCTATTCCGGCCGCATCAACGGGCGCTTTGCGTATCAGGGCAAGGAGCTGGTGCACGCCGGCCACTGCCTGTATTTGAACGGAGTCCGGCTGAGCGATGCGCTGCAGGACACGCGCAGCCGCGGCTTTTACTTTAACCGCCGTTTTTTTCTGCTCGACGGCGCGGGCTATTATTATGTTCAGGACGACACCTTTGGCGAAGTGAAAAACGTGGCGTATGTGCCGGTAACGACCATTTCGCGCGACCCCAGCGGCGGCGGTGCGGCGCTGGAGGATTTGAATCTGATTGGCGACTGCTGGGAAGAAAAATTTTACGGCACGGAAACCGACCGGGAGTATCAGCTGAGCTTCGGCGGCCTGAGCGCGCAGTCGCTGCGCGTGGTGGTTCGAACAAGCGACGGCGCGGGCTGGACGCATTTGCGCGAAAACGTGGACTACACGGTGGATCGCACGGCCGGCGTGGTCACGTTCGCCCAGGCGCCGGGCAAGTCGCCGATGGAGGGCGTGGACAATGTGACAATCACGGCGGCGCGCGATATGGCAGCGCAGCGGCAAAAAATCGCCCAGGCCGATGTGTGCGTGACATACAGTGAAAGCGGCAGCGGCGCGCGCGTGTTTGTCACGGGCTGCCCGAGCTACCCGAACCGGGACTACTGGTGCGCGCTCAACGACCCGACCTATTTTCCGGCGCGGAATTATTCCGTGCTGGGGCAGAGCAATGCGCGCATTATGGGTTACAGCGTGGTGGGCGCGGCCCTTGCGGCGCACAAATCGGACGCCGACGGGTCGGTGTATGTGCGGCGGGGCGAGCTGTTCACCGAAACGGATGCCGGCGGCAACAAAACGGAACGCCTGAGCTTTCGCACGGGCAATGTGATCACGGGCAGCGGCGCGGTGTCGCGGTACGGCTTTGCGGCGCTGGGGAGCGAGCCGCTGTTTTTGACCCGGCGCGGTGTGTGCGCGCTCACCGCCTCCGATCTCACGGGGGAGCGGTATCAGCAAGGGCGGTCGTTTTTTATTGACCCGGCGCTGCATGCGGAGGCGAATCCCGAAGAAGCGGTGGCCGCCGTCTACGGCGATTTTTATGTGCTGGCCTATCCGAGCGGGCATATTTATCTGCTCGACGGGCTGCAAAAAACCTATGTGAAGGATCAGCCGTACAGCAGCTATCAATACGAATGCTTTTGCTGGACGGGCATTTATGCGCGCTGCGTGTGGACAAACGGCGATGCGCTGTGCTTTGGTGACGAAGACGGGCATATTTATCATTTTTACACCGATCCCGACGATCCGGCGAGCTACAGCGACAACGGCGAGCCGATCGCCGCCTACTGGCAGACGCCGGAGCTGGACGGCGGCGCGTTCGACCGGGCCAAAACCTTTCGCCGGTTCAGCGTGCAGCTGCGCGCGGCGGCAGGCACCTCGGCCACGGTGCGCTGCCGCAAGTCGGGCGGCGCTTGGCATCCGGCCACGGACGGCGCGTTGCGTGCCGGCTGCTTTCGGTTTTCGGCGCTCTGTTTTTCGCGCCTGTGCTTCAGCGGGGGCGCACCGGTGCACACACTGACGCGCCGCCTGGCGGTGCGGTGCGTGGACACGCTGGCGCTCCGCTTGGAAAACGACGCGGTGAACGAGCCGTTTGGGCTGGAGGCGCTGGCGCTGGAGTATACGCAGGCGGGGCGGTTCCGCCGCTGACGAACCGCAGGCCCGATGCACTCGGGCGGCCGGAAAAACATATGATGCAAGGAGGAAAATTCCATGGCAATTGAAAAATTGACCGACGCGAGCTTTGTGGGCAAGGGCGTGACCGGCATGGCGGATATGCCGAAGCTGTCGGCGAGCGCGATGCAGCAAAAGCTCGACGAGCTGGCGCGCGACGTGCTCGCGCCGAAGCTCAACGAGGTGATCGACGCGCTCAACCGCTGCGCGTCGCGGCTGGACGCGCTGGAAACGCAGCCGTAACGCGCGCGTCGGCAAATTCGAGGGGAGAAAGGAGCTTATGCAATGGAATATATCACCGTTTATTCCAATTGGAAACCCTATGCCCAAATGAACGACCCGCGCGGGTTTATCAGCCGCCGGTTCGGCGGCGGTCACACCGGCGTAGACAGTGTGGGCAATGCACTCGACAACCCGGTGTGCGCGGTCATCGGCGGCACGGTCACGGCGGTTTATTGGAGCGACACCTATGGCAACGTGGTGGAATATGGGCGCGGCGCGCTTCGCGTGACCTGCTGCCATTTGGCCAAGGCGCTGGTTGCGGTGGGCGATGCGGTGCGCGCGGGTGAAACCGTGGTGGGCGTGGAAGGCGCGACCGGCTCCTATGCCGACGGCAAGCACCTGCACACCAGCCTGCGCATTCACGGCGTATTGACCGACCCGGAACCCTATCTTTCCGGGCGCAAACCGTTTGATGAGGAGGACAACGAGATGAAATATCAAGTGGGCGACACCGTTGTGGTCACGGGACGCATTTATACCAGCGCATGGGGTGCGGAGCCGTCGATTGCAGGCGGCGGCCGCAGCTATCGCATTACTGCCATTGCAAATTACACCGGCGTTACGCGGCCGTATCAGCTGGGCGCGGCGGGCTTTTGCGCCGACGGCGACATTGCGGCCGACGCCCCGTCGGGCGAAGTGGCGCAGCTGCGCCGGGAGCTGGAGGCGGCCAACGCCAAGCTCGCGGCCATTCGGCAGGTGATGGATGGATGAGCGTGGAGCTGGGACTGATGATTTCGCTGGTGGGCTGCCTGGTGGCATTGGCCGGGTGGCTGGCCGCGCGGGAAAAGCACATTGCAGGCGATGCGGAATGGCGCGGCAGCGTGAACGCAAAGCTGGACGTGATTGTGGGCATGAAGGACGATCTGGCGCGTGTGAACAGCGCCGTGCAGGAATACGGCGAACGCCTGACGCGAGTGGAGGCCAGCGCCGCGCAGGCCCATCGCCGGGTGGATGAGCTGGCTGCCGAGAGAGGGAGAGGTTGAGCATGGAAAAGCTTTGGTTGTTTCCGGTGGTGGCGATCATCGTGGAGGCGCTGACGGAGTATATCAAAAATATGCTCGTAAAACGCGACAAAAAAACGCTGATCACGCAGCTGAGCGCGCTCGGGCTGAGCGTGCTGATCTGCATTACGGCAAACGCCGACCTGTTTGCGACAATGGGCATTCCGATTCGAATCCCAATGGTGGGCTGCGTGCTCACCGCGGTGTTTGCGTCGCGCGGGGCCAATTATATGAGCGATCTGCTCGGGCGGCTGCAAAAGGTCAAAACGCCGGAGCTGCCCGACCGCAAGCAGGAGGAACCGTAAAATAACGCCGCCCCGGGCGGCACAAAGGAGCAAGAACGCTTTCATGGATGAAACGAGCTACCAAACAAAAAAACGCGCGCTGGAGGAGCAATACCGCGCGCAAAAGCAAGCGCGCACCGCTGCGCTCGAAAGTCAGCTCAAGCCCTATGAGGCAAAGCTGACGCAGCTGGACAAAACGCGGGAACAAAGCAACCGCGCGGCCTATGTGCGGGCGCAGCAGCGCGATGCACGGCTGCCGGAAAGCAATGCCGCGCGCGGCGTGAACGGCGGCGAAGCCATGAGCGACCGCCGCCGGATCGCGGCGGATTACCGCGACGACGTGGCGCGCAATATGCAGAGCTACCGCGACGGCGCTGCGCAGGTGCGCCAAACCATGGCCGGGCTGCGCGAAAAGAGCGCGGCCCGCGCGGAGCAGGCGGACGCGGAATATTACAGCAAGCTGACCGCACTGGCCGAGGAACTGCGCGCGGCGCGTGAAAAAGCGGCGCGCCGCACGGCCGAAAAGCAGGCGGCGGCTCAAAAGACCGCAAAACAGCAAAGCAAGGCCGCCAAACCGGCGAGTCGCACCGGCACGCAGGAAAATCACCCGGGCGTGCGCCGCTACTCGGTGCCCGGCGTGGGCGGAACGGAAACGATCACCCAGGTGGGCAATCGGCTGATTGCCAATGCGGTGTCGTTCGACGGCTCGGGCACGATGTGGATTACGGTGGACGGCAAACAAATGTCGCAGGAGGCCGTGCAGCGCGGCTTGCGCGCCGGCACCATCCGCACCGGCACCGGCCCGATGGGCGCGATGTGCTATGAGGCCGCGCCGCGCACCGCATCGCAGTCCGGCGGGCTGATGCGCCGCGGATAATCGTTTCAAATCAAAAAAGCCGCGTTTTCCGTGCCGCAGGAAAGCGCGGCTTTTTCTGCGCGCCGCGCCGCGTATAATTGCCCGCGCCGCGGCAAAGAATAGCAGCGAATTCAAACGCACGAAAAGGGGAATGCATTGTGAAGCCAAGCAAACAGGAATATCAAAAAATGGCGGACGACATTGCGCCGCGCAGCCCGTGGGCAAAAAACGGTTTTTGGGCATTTGTTTGCGGCGGTGCGATCTGCACGTTCGGGCAGCTGCTTTTTCAATGGTACAGCGCGGCGGGCATGAGCGAAAAC
>CAKUME010000084.1 GCA_934667575.1 uncultured Eubacteriales bacterium
GATTTCCCCCTTGCGAATTCATTGGAACTGCTATCATTATATCACGGCGGAGCGGGCGTTGTAAAGCGGCTTTGCGCGCGGAAATAATGATGCACGGCGCGCGCGTGGGCCACGGTTGGGACAAAAAATGGCGAAAATTTCGGGGTCAAAACGAACCGGCGGGCCATTTAAACCCGTTTGGGCAGAAATCATGTGCTCCAATTTGCGGCAAAATAAACCGGAAATTGTGGAACGCTGCGCGTATTTCGCAACGATATGTGGTTTTGTCTTGGCGAAAACGAACTTTTTGCACCGTTTGCAGGTTCTGTTTCGCCATCTTTTCAAATTTGCATGGGCTTGCTATACTAAAACCGTGCTCATCCGAACGAATATTCGGGTGAATCAATTCAAATTTCGTGAGGAGCGATGCAACCATGGGAACTGCACAAGCAGTGCGGCGGTCGGCAAGGCCCACGTTTGCCGACCGGTTCAAAAAGGGCGTGCACAAACGCGCAATTGGGTGGCAGCTATATTTGATGATCCTGCCCGCACTGGTTTATATTATTATTTTCGTCTACAAGCCGATGTACGGCGTGCTGATTGCGTTCAAGAGCTTTCAGATGCGGGCGGGCATTCTGGGCAGCCCATGGTGCGGAGTGGATAACTTTGTGCGGCTGTTTCAGTCGTCGTGGTTTCCGATCATTCTCAAAAACACGTTGCTTATCAGCGTGCTGAGCCTGGTGCTTGGATTCCCGCTGCCGATTGTTCTCGCGTTGATGCTCAACGAGGTGCCGCATGAGGGCACCAAGCGCACCGTTCAAACCATCTCCTATGCGCCGCACTTTATCTCCACGGTAGTCATGTGCGGCATGCTGATGCTGTTCCTCAGCCCGACCTCCGGTGTGATCAACAAGCTGATTGAACTGTGTGGCGGCAAGGCGGTTCAGTTCATGCAGTATCCGCAGTATTTCAAATGGGTGTATGTGATCAGCGGCATCTGGCAGGGCGTGGGCTGGAACTCCATCATCTACTTTGCGGCGCTTTCGGGCGTGGATAAGTCGCTGCTCGAGGCCGCCGACATTGACGGCGCAAGCCGAATGCAGAAAATTTGGTACATCAATCTGCCGGTGCTGGTGCCCACCATTGTCACGCTGCTCATTTTGCAGTGCGGTTCGCTGCTCAGTGTGGGCTATGAAAAGGTGTATTTGTTACAAACCGATACCAATCTTAAGGGCTCCGAGGTGATCTCCACCTACGTTTACAAGGTCGGCTTGGAGCAGGCGGACTTCTCGTTCTCCACGGCGGTGAACATTTTTAACTCGGTGGTCAATTCGACGATTCTAATTCTGACCAATACGCTGTCGAACCGTGTTGGCAAGGTCGGCTTGTGGTAAGGAGGCGGTCAACATGGAAAAAGCACTGCGCACATCTCAAACGCGCCGCATCCGCAGCAGCCGCGGCGACCGGGTGTCTATGGGCATTATTGTGGTACTGCTGATCTTGTTTGTGATCGTGGAGCTGTATCCGCTGGTCTATGTGGTCAGCGCTTCACTCAGCGATCCGCAGGCCGTAGGCACAGGCGAGATGATACTCTGGCCCGTGCGCACTACGCTGGATGGCTACAAGTATATTTTGAGTTATTCCGTGATTTGGACGGGCTACGTGAACACGCTGCTCTACACGGTGGCGGGCACGCTGCTGAACTTGGCCGTGACACTGCCCGCTGCCTATGCGCTCAGCCGCCGTGATTTTTGTGACAAGGGCCTGTTCATGACCATCTTTATGTTCACCATGTATTTCGGCGGCGGAACAATCCCGACTTATCTCAATATTTACCAGCTTGGCTTGTTAAATAATCGCTGGGTGCTTATTGTTAACGGTGCGGTTTCAGTGTATAATTTAATTGTGGCACGCACGTTCTTCTCCAGCACCATTCCGTGGGAGCTACATGAAGCCGCGCGCATCGACGGTTCCAGCGATTTGCGCACATTTTTTCAAATTGTGCTGCCGCTGTCGGCGCCGAGCATTGTGGTGCTCGCGCTTTACTACGGCGTGGGGCATTGGAATGAGTATTTCAGCGCAATGATGTATATGGCAAAGGCGCGTGCCGCCTGGCCGCTTCAGCTCTTCTTGCGCGAAATTCTGATCAAAGGTCAGTTTGCAGCCGATGCAATCAAAAACGCATCGGATTTAACGCCAGAACAAATTTTGGAAATGACAAAACAGGCAGAAACCGCAAACTTGATTAAATACTGCGTGATTATCGTGGCCACTTTGCCGATGATGGTCATCTACCCGTGGCTGCAAAAGTTTTTTGCCAAGGGCGTGATGATCGGCTCGGTGAAAGGATAAGCCTTACTTCGGTCCAAGCTGCCGGAGCGGGCAAAATCAGCGAACCACTCGGCTTCGGCGGTAAAGATAAATTTTTTTAGGAGGAAAACACGATGACAAACAAGAAACCCCTGCGCAGGCTGGCAATGCTGCTTTCGGCATTGATGCTGGCTTCGATGACCGCGTGCGCCAAGCCCGCCGCATCGTCCACCGCGCCCACCGAGTCGAAAACGTCTTCGACCGAGGAAAAAGCCTACTACAATAAGACCGGCTATCCGATCTGCGATACCCCGATTGCACTGTCGGTGGCGTGCCAGTATGCCGCCGGCGCATCCAAATCCTATCAGGTTTCCGGCAAGGCGGACAAGTCGAACATTGACCAGCTGGAGTATTACTACCGCAAACTGGGGCTTGACATTACCTGCGATCTGTATCTGTCGGATGACTGGAGCAACCAGTTCACGATGATGCTCACATCGGATAGCATTCCGGATATGATTTGGGATGTCAGCCAGACCCTTGCAACTGTGAACAAATACGGTGAGCAAAAGTATTTTGCGAATCTCAACGAATATCAGGATATTATGCCGAATCTGCAGGCATTCTTTGAAAAGTATCCGGAGCTGAAGGCGTTTTGCGATGATAACGGCGCCATGTATGCAACCGCAACGATCAACGGCAAAGATTATATCAATTGCGGTTATCGCTTCTTTATGAACCGTGCATTCTTGGATAACCTCAAAGCGGAAGTGCCGACTACGTTGGATGATTTTTACAAACTGCTGGTTCGCTTCCGCGATGAGGATGCCAACGGCAACGGCGACCCGAACGATGAAGTGCCGTTCGATTACAGTTCCTATGTGCGTCTTTATACCGATAATATGCTGTTCACCACCTTTGGCATTCATTCTTCCAACCCGGATATGCCGCTCCACACGGACAAAGACGGTAAAGTTACGATGCTCGACGACAACTACAAGGCATACCTTAAGTTCCTCACTCAGCTCTATGACGAGGGACTGATGGACAAAAATGCCTTCAGCCTGACCAGCGATGAAGCGCGTGCACAGGTAAAGGATAACCGCCTGGGCGCATATCCGGCATATGCACCTTATGTGACCACGGGCAGCACGCAGGATACTGACTGCGAGGTTGCCGTGGGTATGGTGTCGCTGGCTTCGCAATATACCGACAATAAAAATCAGTTTGTTTTGGCTTCCCCGATTGTGGACAATGTAAAATTTGTGATTTCGGAGAAATCGCAGTACAAAGAGGCTTGCGCCCGCCTGCTGGACTTCCTCTACACGGAAGAAGGCAACTATAGCACGCGCTACGGTGAACTGGGCAATCAAGTCAAGGGCGCACACGATGATTTGCTGGATGCGGATTTGGTCGATCTGGACAAGGATAAGCTGCCGGCTGAGTTCACCAGTGTTGAGGAATGGCGCAACTCCAAGGTGGTTATGAACACCACGCTGCAAATGTGCACCGCGCTGGTTCCGAATGCAAAATACACCGATAAAGGACATGCGCGCATTGATGCAGTCAAGAAATATGAAAACGACCCGGAAAAAATGGCAGAACTTCTGAAAACCGGCTGGGGTGTCCTGATTGCGAAGAACATTGTGGATACCAATGCCGAGTTTGTCGATGCTTATCCGACCCTTTTGTATGGCTCGGATGTGGCCGATAAGCGTGCACAGTACTGCACTGATGTGAAAAACTCCTTGTTAGATGGCAAATCGACCACCATTATTGGCGGGCTCGCAAACTTTGATGCGAACTGGGATAAGCTGGTTAAGGCGGTCGAAGGCGCGGGTGTGAACGAACTGCTCAAGATTGAACAGACGGCTTATGACGCGTATATGGCCAACATGAAATAATTTATTTTTTGCAACCCCAAGATAAAAGGTAACGCTGCGCAAATGGACGACCCCGTTTTTTGGGGATCGTCTGTTTGCGTATCGGCGGCTTTGCGCAAGGAGAGACGGAACGAATGAGAAAACGATGCAGCAGACCCTATTATTATTCGGCATTCGGCAAAAAAGGCCTGATACGGTTGGTAGTGAGCTATTTGGGCGCGCTGATCCCGGTGCTGTTGATCAGCTTTGTGCTGTCGGAATCCACCTTTGACTCGCTGCAATCGCAGGCGCGCACGGCCGGAGAACAGCGCATGAGCCGCGCAGCCGAAAATCTGTCGTCGTTTTTCTCCGCATCGCGCCGCAACGCCACGCAGTTTTCCAACACCTCGGCGCTGCGCCCCATTGCGCTGCTGCAAACCTCCCACCCCCGTGAGCAGGGGGTGGAGCTGCTGCGCAGTTTTGTAACGTATGACGCGAACGTGTCGGAAATTGTGATCGACTACGGCACCGGTTGGCTCTATTGCTCCCAGGGCATTTCTCGCCCCGAAATTTTTTTTGGCACCACCTGCGCCTACACGGAATCGAGCACCCGGCATGCGATTGCCGCGTTTTCCTCCGGCGACGACTGCATGGTACAGCTCGACCGCACCAACGGCAAGGCGGATTTGCTTCTGCATTACGTTAACCGCACCGCCACCGCCTATACGCCCCGATTTTCGGTGAATTTTATGGTGACGCTCGACCAGTTCACGAACCAATTGCAGGAACTGCTCGACCCCACGCTGGCCTATGTGGCGGTGACGCTGCCGGATTCGGCAAGCGCCGATGGGCGGACCACGCTTTGCTTCCGCGCGACAGGCGACGCGCTCACGCGCATTGACCCGGCGGATTATCCCACCAATCTGCGGCCTTATACCGCCACGACGAGCACATTTGCGCTTTCGGGTATGCACGGCGATGTAACGGTGACTGCGCTGCAAAACACCGGCATGATGCTTGCGGATGTGCGCCGCAGCCAAACGATCAACTATGCGCTGCTGGGCGTGGGCATGCTGCTCTCGGCGCTGCTGGCCTATATTTTCAGCCACCGGCGCGCGCGGCAGCTCAGCCTGCTGGAAACCATGCTCCAAAGCGGGGTAGACACTGCGGCGTCCGGGCGCGGCGAATTGGCCGAGCTGCAAGGCATGGTGCGCAGCCGCCTGCGCGAAAACCGCCATTTGGAAACCAAGAGCGCCGCCGCATCGGCCGCACTGCGCTGCCAAACCGCACTGCTGCTGTTCCACGGCTGGGTGCAGGACGAAACGGTGGCCGAGCAATGCCTGCAAGCCTGCGGGCTGGTGCGCCGCTTGCCCTGCTATGCGGTGGGCGGCGTGCTGTTCCCTGCCGGGCAGGCAGCCGACACGGTGGCGCGCATGGAGCGGCTGCTTGCCGCCGACCTGAGCTATTGCGCCGACGTGGCCGGCCGCACGGCGCTGTTCTTTTTCACCGAACTGCCGGACGGCGATCCCGCACAGTGCGACCGGCTCACGCTGGGGCGGCATTTGCAGGAGGTGCTGGTCGATCAGGAGGTGCCCAACGCGCGCGTTGGGCTTTC
>CAKUME010000085.1 GCA_934667575.1 uncultured Eubacteriales bacterium
TCTGCGAGAAAAAAATCGCCGAACACAAAATGGATATGAAGCTGGTGGACGTGGAATACACGTTCGACAACAGCAAAATTCTGTTCTATTTCACGGCCGACGGGCGCGTGGATTTTCGCGAGCTGGTCAAGGACCTGGCGTCGATTTTCCGCACGCGCATTGAACTGCGCCAGATCGGCGTGCGCGACGAGGCCAAAATGCTGGGCGGATTGGGCATTTGCGGCCGCCCGTTTTGCTGCGCGCAGTTTTTGGGCGATTTTCAGCCCGTTTCGATCAAGATGGCCAAGGAGCAGGGGCTGTCGCTCAACCCGGTCAAAATTTCCGGCTCGTGCGGGCGCCTGATGTGCTGCCTCAAGTATGAGCAGGAAGCCTATGAGGACCTCATCCGCGTCACGCCGCGCGTGGGAGCGCTGGTGTCCACGCCCGAGGGGCGCGGCATTGTAACCGAACAGAATCTGGTGGCGGGCAGCGTGAAGGTGCGGCCGGAAAACAACCCCGAGGCCGTGCCGCGCACATTTGCGGTGGCCGATGTGCAGGTGCTCGCCAAGGACCGCCCGCGGCCCGAGCGCACCGAACCGGCCGCCGACGCCCCAGCCGACGAGCGCCCGCGCAATCCGCGCCCGAACCGCCGCCCCGATGCGCCCCTCCGCGCGAACGGCGGCAGTCGGCCGCCGCGCAAGCCCGGCGCGCCCCGCCGACCGGACGACCGGAAAAAGCCGGATTTGGAGAAAAAATAATCCGAATTGCAAAAAGGGCTTGAATTTTTTGTTTTTCATGGTAGAATGATATTGAAACCCGATCGGATGGAGGTGTGACGATTATGGCTTACAAAATTTCCGACGATTGCATCAGCTGCGGCTCCTGCGCGGAAGGCTGCCCGGTGGGCGCCATTTCCGAAGGCGACGGCAAATATGTGATTGACGCCGATGCCTGCATTGAATGCGGCGCTTGCGCGGACGCATGTCCGGTCGGCGCCCCGCACCAGGACTAATTTGCAAACAACACAAAACAGCCGGAGGCTTCCTACCACGGAAGTCTCCGGCTGTTTTTCGTTTTTCGCGCGCGGCGGGCGGCAACATCGCTCATCCCAGCGGCGCTTTGGCGATCTTTGCGCCCGCGCGCGGATAAGCCGTCGGCGTGGGCGCCGTTTTTTTCACGCAAATCAGCGTGCGGCCGCTGCCGTCGGGCAGCGTGCGCGCCTGCACCTCGCCCAACGTGCCGCCCAGCGTGCGCAGCGCCTTTTCGGCGCGGTGCAGTTCGTCGCCGCAGTCGGGGCCCTTCATTGCAACGAACACGCCGCCTTTTTTCACAAACGGCAGGCAGTATTCCGCCAGCACCGGCAGCTGCGCCACGGCGCGCGCCGACGCAAGGTCAAATTTTTCGCGCAGCTTGGGGTCGCGGCCGCCCTCTTCGGCGCGCGCATGGCGAATCTCCATCGGCAGCGCCAGCGCATCCGACACGGCCTGCAAAAACACCAGCCGTTTATTCAGGCTGTCGAGCAGCGTCACGCGCAGATCGGGGCGCGCGATCTTGAGCGGCACGGCCGGAAACCCCGCGCCGGTGCCCACGTCAATCAGCGACGCGCCGGGCGCGGGCTGCACGCAGCAAAGCAGCGTGAGGCTGTCCACAAAATGGCGGATCACAATGCCCTCGGGGTCGGTGATGCCGGTCAGATTCATTTTTTCGTTCCATTCCACCAGCAGCTGCGCATAGCGGTCAAACTGTGCCAGCTGCTCTTCGTTCAGCGCAACGCCCAGCGCGGCGGCGTGGGTGCGCAGCAGGTCAATCGGGATCATGCGGAGCGCTCCTTTCTGCGGCGGTCGGATTGTTCGAGCCGGATTGCTCTTCGCCGCTTTGCTCATTGATGCCGCGGATGATGAGCACCGAAATATCCGCCGGGCTCACGCCCGAAATGCGCGACGCCTGGCCGATGCTGTGCGGCTGGATTTTGTTGAGCTTTTCCTGCGCCTCGAGCCGAAGCCCCGGCACCGTGCGGTAGTCAAAGCGCGGCGGCAGCAGGCGCGATTCGAGGCGGCGCTGCTCCTCAATTTCCGCCATTTGGCGGCGAATGTAGCCCTCGTATTTGATCTCGGTTTCCACCTGCTCCAGCACCTCGGCGGGCAGTGCCGGGCGCGCGGCGTCGGCCGCGGCAAGGTCGGAATAATGCACCTGCGGGCGGCGCAGCAGCTCGCTCAGCCGCACACCGGTGGTCACCGGGGCGGTGCCGCAGGCGGCGAGCGCACGGTTGAGCGCGGGGGTGGGGGCGAGCGTGGTGCGCTGCACGCGCGCAAGCTCGGCCCGCTTCATGGCCTGCTTCGCCTGAAAACGCGCCCACCGGTCGTCCGAAATCAGCCCGATCTCGCGGCCGAGCGGCGTGAGGCGCTCATCGGCGTTATCCTGCCGCAGCACCAGCCGATATTCCGAGCGGCTGGTCATCATGCGGTAAGGGTCGCTCACGCCCTTGGTCACCAGGTCGTCCACCAGTGTGCCGATATAGGAACCGGAGCGCGGCAAAATGACCGGCGGCTTGTGCTGCACAAAGCGCGCGGCGTTGATGCCCGCCACCAGCCCCTGCGCGGCGGCCTCTTCGTAGCCGGAGCTGCCGTTGAACTGCCCTGCGCCAAACAGACCGGGAATATTCTTGAACCCCAGCGACGGCGAAAGCTCCTGCGGATCCACACAGTCGTATTCAATCGCGTAGGCCACACGCATCATCTGAACGTGCTCCAGCCCGCGAATGGTGTGATACATCGCAAGCTGCACGTCCTCCGGCAGCGACGACGACGCCCCCTGCAAATACATTTCCTCCGTGTCGGCGCCGCAGGGCTCGATGAACAGCTGATGGCGCTCCTTGTCGGGAAAATGAACGATTTTGTCCTCCAGGCTGGGGCAGTAGCGCGGCCCAATGCCTTCGATCTTGCCGCTGTAAAGCGGCGAGCGGTGGATATTCTGCTGAATGATCCGCTTGGTTTCCGCGCTCGTCCACGTCATATAGCACACGGCGCGGTTGGGCCCGGGGGCCGCGGTGTCATACGAAAACGGTGTGACCGGATCGTCGCCCTCCTGCGGCTCCAGCTGCGAAAAATCGACGCTGGAGCGCGCAATGCGCGCCGGCGTGCCGGTTTTGAAGCGGCGCAGCCCCACGCCGAGCGCCCGCAGCGACCGGCTCAAAAATGCGGCGGGGAACATGCCGTCCGGCCCGCTCTCGTAGGCCACATCGCCAATGTACACCTTGCCCGCCAAAAACGTGCCGGTGGCAAGCACCACCGCCCGCGCGCGATACACCGCCCCCAGCCGCGTCACGCATTCCCACACGGCGGAATCCTCGGCCGAACGGCGCAGCTCGGTGATCTCGCCCTGGCGCAAAAAAAGGTTCGGCTGAAGCTCCAGCTTATGCTTCATCACGGCGCTGTATTTGCGGCGGTCGATCTGCGCGCGCAGACTGTGCACCGCCGGGCCTTTGCCGCGGTTGAGCATCCGGCTTTGCAAAAAGCATTCGTCGGCCGTGCGGCCCATCTCGCCGCCCAGCGCATCGATTTCGCGCACCAGATGGCCCTTGGCGGTGCCGCCAATCGACGGATTGCACGGGCAGTTGCCCACCGCGTCCATATTGATCGTGAACACGCCCGTGCGGCACCCCAGCCGCGCGGCGGCCAGCGCCGCTTCAATGCCCGCATGGCCCGCGCCGATCACGAGCACATCCAAATCCTGTGCCAAAAACTCCAAAGCAAAAGCCTCCTCTTGGTTTGTACCCGTACCTCTCCGCCGCTGCTGCGGTGGTGCAGCCGCGGCGGAAAATTTATTTGCCCACGCAGAACTGCGAAAACACGGCATCCACCACCGCCGCGCTCACGGATTCGCCGGTGAGCTCCGCCAGCGCGCCGATGGCCGCTTCGATCGATACCGTTACCGCGTCGAACGTCATGCCCGCGCGCAGCGCTTCCTGCGCTTCGTGCACGGCGTCCTGCGCGCGCAGTGCGGCTTCCCGCTGCCGCTCGGTGAACAGCATGCCCTCGTCCGGGCGCAGCTGCGCGGTGCCGAGCGCATCGGCCACGGCGGCGGTCAAATCGTCCAGCCCGCGCCCCGTTGCCGCCGACAAGCGCACCACGCGCGGCGCGGCATGGGCAATTTCCGCTTCGCTGACCACGGCAGGCAGATCGCCCTTGTTGATGATCGCCACCGCCGGGCGGTTCCGGATGGCAGCCAGCAGCGCGCGGTCCTCGTCGTCCAGCGGACGCGCCCCGTCGAACACCGCGAGCACCAAACCGGCCGTTTCGAGCTTTTGGCGCGCGCGCGCCACGCCGATGCGCTCCACCGGGTCGACGGTATCGCGCAGGCCGGCCGTGTCGGCCAGCCGCAGCACGATCTCGCCGAGCTTGACCGACTCTTCCACCACGTCGCGCGTGGTGCCCGGCACGGCCGTGACAATGCTGCGCTCACAGCCCGAAAGCAAATTCATCAGCGTGGACTTGCCCACGTTGGGGCGGCCCAAAATCACCGTTTCCACGCCGTCGCGCAGCACCCGCCCGGCCTCAAACTGCCGCAACAGCGCGCCGAGCGAGGCATCGGCATCATCCAGCCGCGCTTCCAGCTCGGCCGCCGTGACCTCGGGCACCTCTTCGTCCGGAAAATCCGCCCACGCGGTGAGGTGCGCCGCCGCATCCACCAGCCCGCCGCGCACGGCATTGATGCGCTTTTGCAGCGCGCCGTCTGCCGCGGCCTGTGCGGCGCGCGCCGCCTGCTCCCCCTGCGCGCCGATGCGCTGCATGACCGCCTCGGCCGAGGTGAGGCTCAGCTTGCCGTTCAAAAACGCCCGCCGCGTGAATTCGCCGGGCTGCGCCAGCCGCGCGCCCGCTTCAACGGCCGCACGCAGCACCCGCCGGGTGAGATACACCCCGCCATGGCACGACAGCTCCACCACATCCTCGCCGGTATAGCTGCGGGGCGCGCAAAACACCGTGGCAATGCCGTCGTCAAACACGCCGTGCGCGTCGCGCAGCCGCCCAAAATGTGCGCGGTAGCCCGCCGACTGCGCCAGCGTGCCGCCCGACACCGGCACAAAAATCCGGTCGGCAATTGCCGCCGCGCCGTCGCCCGAAATGCGCACCACGCCGATCGCGCCGGGCGCCTGTGCGGTTGCAATGGCCGCAATGGGTTCTGCCATGGAACATTCCTCCTCCGTTTATTCCGTTCGGCCCGCACCGCGAAAATCCACACCGCCGCCGAACGGATGCACGATCACGCCGCTCACCGTTTTGCCAAAGCCGTAGGCGGTGCGCTGCGCATAGAGCGGACAAAACGCACCGCTGCCCACAAGCAGCGTCTCCTGCGCCTGCGCCGCCGTTACGGGATTGTGCCCGCGCTGCGCCGTCCATTCGTCATATTCCGCCGAAACGTAGGCGGTGAGCGTTTGCGCCGCGTCCAAAAATGCCGCCGGATCGTCTTTTTCCGCGCGCACCGGCGCAAGGGCGATCGTATAGGTGCCCGCCTGAAGCCGGGCCTCGAGCGCCGCTTCGTCGGCGACCGTTTCAATGTTCAAATAGCACCCCAGCGCATTGCGCCAGTCCGTCAGCAGCCGGTTCACGAGCAGCCGGTTCTGCGGCGTGTCCACGCACAGCACCTGAAGTGCACCGACCGCATCCGTCTGCAATTCGTTCAGCCCCGCCGCAAGCAGCTCGGCGGGGGTCTGCGCCGACGCGGGCTGCGCGCACGCCCCCGCCCGGCTGCGATAGCTTCC
>CAKUME010000086.1 GCA_934667575.1 uncultured Eubacteriales bacterium
TGAGCTTCAGCGTTTCTAGGCCGAAGTATTCATCAATATCGCGGTCATTGATCGTGATCTTGCCGGTGCCCTGATACACGCGAACGCGGGCAACGGAGCTCTTTCTTCTTCCGGTACCATAAAAATAAGGTGCTTTATCGTACATAATTCAAGATCCTCCTTGCTCAAAATTCCCACGCAGCGGGCTTTTGCGCCTCGTGCTTGTGGAATTCGCCGTTGTAGATGTGCAGGCGGGTCAGCGCTTCGCGGCCAATGGTGGAATCCGGAACCATGCCCTTGATCGCCAGGCGCATGGCCTCTTCCGGATGCTCTGCCATCAGCGTTTTATACACCGTTTTGTGCATATGGCCAATGTAGCCGGTGTGCTGATAGAGCACCTTCTTCTCGAGCTTTTTGCCCGTGAGCACGGCTTTTTCGGCATTGATGATAATCACATGGTCTCCGCAGTCCACATGGGGCGCGAAGGTCGGCTTCTGCTTGCCGCGCAGAAGCACCGCGGCCTGAGCGGCCACGCGGCCGAGCGGCTTGTTCGCTGCATCGATCACATACCAGCTGCGCGTTACTTCGCCGGCTTTCGGCATATAGGTAGTCATAGCATTTCCTCCTAAAAGAATAAATCGGGCAGTTCTCCCGTTTCAATTGCCTATCTATGATATCACGCTGCGAAGCAAATGTCAACACCTTTTTTAAAATTTTTAATTTACCATCCGGCGATCTCGCGAATGCTCCGTTTTTCAGGTGTTTTTCTCTTGTTTGCTCGCGTGCGGTTTCAAAAAAATTTTTAATGTTCCATCTGCACGCGGGCAAAGCAGCCGAATGTCGGACATCGGTTTTTCCACATTTTGAACATATAAATGTGGAAAACACGAATGATGTACAGTTCATCCTCGCATTCTGCCCGCGTGCGGAGGCGCACAAAAAAGCCGCCCCCAGCCGCGTGCAATTGCCGCAGTGGGGGCAAAACGAGTGAGAAATTATTCGTTGTCGGCCGCCGCTTCCGCGGTGTCGTCCGGCGCGTCGGCGAGGTCGGCCCCGTCGTCCGTGGGATGCGCATGGGCTTCCGCATCGTCATGCGGCACGGCCGCCACGGTGATCACCTTGGCGTCGCCGTTTAGGCGCATGATCTTCACGCCCTTGCCCGGACGGCGGCAGACCCGAATTTCGGACGCAGCCATGCGGATGATGATGCCGTCGGACGAGATGACGATCACATCGTCGTCGGGCGCAGTCATGAGCACATCGGCCACGCAGCCATATTGCGCGGTGTCGTAGTTCTTCAAGCCCTTGCCGCCGCGGTTCTGCACGCGGTAGTCCGAAATGGGCGACAACCGCCCAAAGCCCTGCTCGCTCACCGTGAGCACCTGCTTGGCCGGATCGAGCACCACAATGCCTGCGATCTCGTCGCCCTCGTCCAAATCCATCACCTTCACGCCGCGGGCGCTGCGGCCCACCAGCCGCACATCCTGCTCGCGGAAGCGGATCGCCATGCCGTCGCGCGTGGCTGCGAGCAGCTCGTCGGTGCCCACCGTGGTGCGCACCCAGCGCAGCTCGTCGCCCTCGTCGAGGTCGATTGCCACCAGGCCGCTCTTGCGCACGTTTTTATACTCGCTGATGCGCGTGCGCTTAATCACGCCAAAGCGCGTGACCATGCACAGGCTCCCCTCGTCCTCCGGTTCCACACACACCATCGAGGTGATCTTTTCGTCGCCGGTGATCGGCAGCAGGTTGGCCAGGTTCATGCCCTTGGCGGTGCGGCTGCCCTCGGGGATTTCGTAGCACTTGAGCCGATACACCCGCCCGAGGTTCGAGAAGAACATCACATAGTCGTGCGACCCGCACACAAACATCTGCGTGGCTACATCCTCCTCGCGGTGCGACAGCCCCGTTACGCCGCGCCCGCCGCGGCGCTGTGCGGTGAACGCATCCACCGGCTGGCGCTTGGCGTAGCCGTAGTTGGTCAGCGTCATCACGCAGGTTTCGCGCGGAATCAAGTCTTCCACGTCCACCTCGCCGCTCACCGACGCAATTTCGGTGCGGCGCTCGTCGCCGTATTTATCGGCGATCGCGCGCGCCTCGGTTTTGATAATATCGAGCCGGCGGGGCTCATTTGCAATAATATCCTCATAATCGGCAATTTTCACGCGCAGCTCATCGGCTTCCGAAACCAGCTTTTCGCGCTCCAAGCCGGTCAACTGGCCGAGCCGCATCGCCACGATCGCGCCCGTTTGAATATCGTCGAGCCCAAAGCGCGCCGTGAGCGCGGCGCGGGCGTCGGGCACGGTTTTGCTCGTGCGCAGAATATGAATGACCTCGTCGATCGCATCCTGCGCGATCAGCAAACCCTCGAGGATGTGCATGCGCTCCTGCGCCTTGCGCAGATCGAACTGCGTGCGGCGCAGGATCACGTCTTCCTGAAACGCGACGTAGTTTTGCAGAATTTCTTTGAGCGTGAGCGTTTTGGGCTCGCCGTTCACAATGGCCAGCATGTTCACGCCAAACGTGATCTGCATCTGCGTGTAGTTGAACAGCTGATTGAGCACCACCTGCGGCGACGCGTCTTTTTTCACATCGATCACAATGCACATGCCTTTGCGGTCGGAATGGTCCACCACATAGGCAATGCCCTCAATGCGCTTTTCCTTGGCCATGTCGGCAATGGATTCCACCAGCCGGGCCTTATTGACCTGATAGGGCAGCTCGGTGACGATGATGCGCGACTTGCCGTTTTTCGTGTCTTCAATTTCGGCGCGGGCACGCACAAAAATGCGGCCGCGGCCGGTGGCGTAGGCGGCGCGGATGCCGCTGCGGCCCATAATCACACCGCCGGTGGGGAAGTCGGGTCCCTTAATGTGCTCCATCAGCTCGTCCAGCGTGCAGTCGGGGTGGTCGATCAGGCAGCACATGCCGTCGATCACCTCTCGCAGGTTGTGCGACGGAATGTTGGTCGCCATGCCCACCGCGATACCGGTGGAGCCGTTCACGAGCAGATTCGGAAAGCGCGAGGGCAAATAGTCCGGCTCCTGCAGGCGGTCATCATAGTTGTTGTGAAAATCCACGGTGTTTTTGTCGATGTCCGTGAGCATCTCGAGCGAGATCTTGCTCATGCGGGCCTCGGTGTAACGATAGGCCGCAGGCGGGTCGCCGTCCACCGAGCCGAAGTTGCCCTGGCCGTCCACCAGCGGATAGCGCATCGAAAAATCCTGCGCCAACCGCACCAATGCGTCGTACACCGACGCGTCGCCGTGGGGGTGATAGCTGCCCAGCACGTTACCCACCGTGTCGGCGCACTTGTGATACGCGCGGTCGGGCAGGAGGTTATTCTGGAACATGGTGTAAAGGATGCGGCGATGCACCGGCTTCAGTCCGTCGCGGACATCCGGCAGCGCGCGGCTGACGATGACCGACATGGAATAGGCCAGATACGCCTTTTTCATTTCCTTTTCGATGCCGATATCGAATATTTTCTGCTGTTCGAGCTCTTCTGTACTCATTGGGGCCTTTCCCTTCTTTTGGTTTTTTGCGGAGAACATCTATGTGAAAAACGCCGTTATTTTTGCGGCGCATGGGTCGTCGATTCAAAATAGCGGTCGCCGAGCGCCTGACGCAGCCGGGCGGCCACGTCCGCCTGCTGGGCCGGGCTGAGCGCACGCAGCGGCAGCATGCGCGCCTCGCGGCTGCCCAGATAGAAAAGAAACATGGTGTCGGTGTGCACTGCGCGCCAGAGCATGGCGTAGGGGTATTCGCCGCAGCCTGCCGCGCTGCGCACCGAAACGCCGTGCGCGCTCACCGTGACCGTTTGCGCGCCCAGGCGGGACTGCATGCGGTCAAAGTCGCGCGCCGCCGCCCGGCTCATTGCAAACGGCTCGGTCACAGAGTCGTAGAACGTGAAAAACAATCCGGCAAACAGGCAAAAGCCCCACACCAGATAATTCACCGCGCTGTGCGAAAGCAGCACGGCGCCTGCGGTGCCGGTGGCGAGCAGCAGCAGCCCCAGCACGCGGCACACGCGCTTATAGGGCAGACCGCTGAGGTGCGCGGTGTCGCAGCAGAATTGCCGATAGTCGGTGCAGGTGATCAAAAACGGAACGGAAATGTCGGCGGGCAGCTCGCGTTTGTCGTCGTTCATCGCCGCGCCTCCTTTCGCGCACCGCGTCGCCGGTAGCGGCCGGCAAAGTTTTCCTGCATTCGGGCCGAAAACGCGGCGATCTCGTCGCTCGTCCAGTCCTGTTTGAGCACGATCAGCGTGTCGCGCGCAGCAAACCCGCCAATGACCCAGCAT
Source organism: uncultured Eubacteriales bacterium (assembly GCA_934667575.1). GTDB lineage: Bacteria > Bacillota > Clostridia > Oscillospirales > Acutalibacteraceae > RGIG4076. The sequence continues at coordinate 4,280 of CAKUME010000086.1, forward strand.
GCATCGTCTTCGGCGCAAAAGTCCGTTTCCGCCCAGCTCCCCGCGAACTGCTCGCACGCGTTTTCCATGCGGAAGCCGTCGCGCGTTAAGGTGAGCGTTTCGGGCAGCTGCAGCACGCGGTTGGTGTGGAACCGCTGGGCGGCCGCGCTTTGCACGCGCGCAGGCAGCACCATCTGATGATAGATCACCGCCGCCGCGCAAAACAAAAATTCCAGCAGACCCACAATGGCCGATTCCCACCGAAACTGCGCCAGATCCGGAATGCGCAGCGCCAAAAACGCCGCCCCCAGCACCGCGAACAGCGCGGTGAAAAAACCGTTGCCGTGCAGCTCGCCCACCGTGCGCGCGCGCAGAAACCACGCGCGCGCAAACTGCTCGGCGGTGAGCTGCTGCTGTGCGATTTTGAGGGGCGCATCCGATCGAAAATCAGCCATTGCGGTTCCTCCCGGGTTTACCTGCGCCGCCGGGGGCACCCGGCGATGGTGTGGGCTTGCAGCAGCGCGCGCAGCTCCGTTTGCTGCGCCGCCGAAAATGCGGACTTGGGCAGCGCGGTCATTTGCCGGTCGGCGTTTTCCAGCACAAAGAGCGCCGGCGTTTCCCAGCAATGAAACGTGCCGTTGAGCGGTATTGTCCATTTTTGTTCGCCCTGCGCCACGCGGATCTGCTCCGGCTCAATCGTGGCCGCAAACGGGCGATTCGCGGCCTGCTCGCGCGCGCGGGCATGCATGGCGGCGTTGGGCACGATCCAGATCACCGCGATCACCGCCGCGCACACGCATGCCATCAGCAGGCTGCCGCGCTCGTGCTGCATAAACAGATACGAGCACAGGTAGCCCCCGCCGATCACCGCCAAAATCGCCGTTTCGATCACCGCGCGCAGCCCGGTGGTGCGAAACACGCGTCCGCTTTGGAGACAATTGAAATAATCCGCCTCCGTGAGCGTATAGGATACGGTCACGGGGCCGTCGGCAAACAAATCAGCCATCCCAAAAACCTCTTTTCACAGGGCATACGAAAAAAATCAGACATCCAGCTCGCCGGCATAGCGGGCGTTTTGCTCGATAAAAATGCGGCGCGGCTCCACTTTGTCGCCCATCAGCGACGTAAAGGTCTCGTCGGCCGAGGCCATATCCTCTTTGGCGAGCTCCACGCGCAGCATGGTGCGGTTGGCCGGATCCATCGTGGTTTCCCACAGCTGCTCGGGGTTCATTTCGCCCAAGCCTTTGTAGCGCTGAATCGCATAGCCCTGCCCGATTTCGGCGGTAATGCGGTCGCGCTCCTCATCGGTGTAGGCGTAGCGGTGCGTTTTGCCCTTGGAAATTTTATACAGCGGCGGCTGCGCCAGATAGACGTGCCCCTCCTCGATGAGCGGCCGCATGAAGCGGAAGAAGAACGTCAGCAGCAGCGTGCGGATATGGGAGCCGTC
>CAKUME010000087.1 GCA_934667575.1 uncultured Eubacteriales bacterium
TGGTGGACGAAGAGCAAAAAGCTTGAAAAACCGCGTAAAATCAAGCAAAATCGAGCTTCGGTTTCGTGAAGTACGGCCTCAAAGCCGCTCGTCGCGCACCTCAGTTCAGCAAGCGCTGATTTTCCTGCGAATTTACAAATCAACATGCACAAAGCCTCGGAGCCGTTGCAGCTTCCGAGGTTTTTGTGTTTCATTTGCGAAATTGCGCAAAATATCCGATATATCGTACCCACAAGACATTTTTCCGGTTATTCATGCAATTTGCTTTTGCGTTGGCTTCTGCGCTTGCGCAGGGGCAAAATGGCGCGGCAAACGGCCGGAGCGCACGTTGAATTTTTATTTTTTTGAGCCGAATTTTATGTATATTCTCCTTTTTATATACGGTTTTCGCACAATTGGAAAAAACACGATTCCACCGCGCCAAAATCGGGTTTTGCGCGCGCGGGTTTGTCCGATCGGGCGGAGCGTTTCGGAGATAAAATGAATAAATATTCATAACAATGCAGGAATTACAAATTGTAATCTTTTCTTTTCTGTAAAACTGCACAATTGAAATTGCCATATATTTCGCATAATTCCGATAATATCCGCAAAACTGGCCGAATAAACGGCATGTGCGGCGCTTTTTGCCTTGCAGAAAGCGCATGATTTGGAGCAAAGTGCACAATTTCATTCGCGAAACGAACTTGACAGAAAAACAAAGAATGAATATAATAAGCTCATTGCAAGAATAATATTCATATCAAGGCGGTGCATTACCCTGGCCGGGTCACGCAGAACCGGCCAGGGTCGTTTATGTGTTTTCAAATTTGATTCCGCCGCCGGAAAGGAAAAGGTTCTTGTTATGGGAAAGAATAATCATGGATTCGGCGCACTGCTGTCGCCGAACGCGCTGATGCTCTTTGCGGCGTCGCTGCTGTGTGCGGTGGTTCTGCAATTTGGATCGCGCCCAGTGGCCGCCAAGGCGGTGTATGCGGAGGAAAAGCAGACGCAGCCCGTCGCGCTTAGTGCGGTTCCCTCGGCCGCGGCGAAGGAAAGCGATACCATTCGCGCCGACGGCTCCGACATGGAGCTGCCCACCGAAAGCGGCATGACGGTCACGGTGGACGCCGACGGCCGCAGCTGCACGGTGGAAATGTATCGCGGCACGGTGACGGACGCGCTGGCCAAGGCCGGCATTACGCTTTCGGACGAAGACGAATGCACCCCCGCGCGCGACATTCTGCTCACCGACGGGCTCTCCGTTTCGGTGACGCGCGTGGCGCACGAAGAGACCACCCGCACCGAGGAGGTCGCGTTTCAAACGGTGAAAAAATACGACGATTCGCTGCTCAAGGGCAAAACGGTGGTGGAGCAGGAGGGCGTTGTGGGCGTGCGCACCATTGTCACGCGCCGCACACTGGTGAACGGCAGCCTGACCGAAGAAGAAACGCTGCGCGACGAAGTGACCACGCAGCCGGTCGATCGCATTGTGCGCATCGGCACGCGGGTGCTTTCGTCGATGTGGGTGGAGCCGCAGATGAGTGCGATCGATCTGGCCGGACAGGCCGCCGCCATCGGCACCTCCTATCGCCCCGGCTCGGCGTCGTGGCGGGCGTCGGTGAACGGCGACGGCACCATTACCGATCAATACGGCAACACGGTGGCCTATCAGAGTGTGATCAGCGGGCGCGCAACGGCCTATTATGCGCCCGAAGGGGCAGGCACGGCCACCGGCCGCTTGGCGTCCTACGGCGTGGTGGCGGTGAACCCGAACGTGATCCCCTACGGCACCGAGCTGTTCATCTGCTCGGCCGACGGTTCGCTGGTGTACGGCTACGCCATTGCGGGCGACACCGGCGGCACGCTGATGGCGGGCACCGTGCTGGTGGATCTGTATTACAACACCTACGATCAGTGCTGCTGGTTCGGTTCCAAAAAAATGAACGTGTATGTGCTCAAATGAGCGCCTGCGCGCCGCGGCTTCGGCAAAAACGGAGCGGCGGCGCGTTTTTGGTTTTGAAAAACACGCGGTGGGGCGCGCAAAAATATTGCGGCAAATGCGCCGCCTCGAACCCGTTTTTGCACGCAGCGGAGAAATGTAAAGAAATTTTTTTTGTCCGGCGGTCGAATTGTGAAAAAAATGGGTAGAAAAAAGCCGCACAGTATGATATACTTTTAGCGTATCATTTGCGGCTTGCCCGCAAAAAAGTAAAGGAGCAGCAACATGAAATCGCAGAGCTTATTCAGTCTGGAAAACCGCGTGGCCCCCATGGGCATTATCGCCATGGACGGCGCTCGAGAGCTGGGCAGCAAAATCGACAGCTATCTGGTGCAGTGGGCGCATGCCAGCGGCATGACCGAAGAGACGTTCCTCATCGAGAGCGAATGCCCCCGCTTTTCCTCCGGTGACGGCAAGGGCCTGATCAAGTCCACCGTGCGCGGCATGGATTTGTACATCGTGGTGGATGTGGGCAATTACAGCATCAAATACAACTACTTCGGCCAGCAGAACTCCATGTCGCCCGACGATCATTTTCAGGATCTGAAGCGCCTGATTCAGGCCGCCAGCGGCAAGGCGCACCGCATCAGCGTGGTTATGCCGCTGCTCTACGGCGGCCGCCAGCATCGCCGCAGCTACCGCGAGTCGCTCGACTGCGCATTCATGCTCCAGGAGCTGCGCAACATGGGCGTGGAAAACCTAGTCACGTTCGACGCGCACGACCCGCGCGTGCAAAATGCGGTGCCGCTGATGGGCTTTGATAACCTGATGCCCTACTATCAGGTGCTCAAGCGCCTGTTCCGCGATTTTCCCGATGTGATCACCGACCGCGATCATTTTATGATGGTGAGCCCGGATGAGGGCGCCATGCACCGCAATATGTACTATTCCTCGGTGCTGGGCATCAATTTGGGCATGTTCTATAAGCGCCGCGACTATTCGCGCATTGTCAACGGCCGCAACCCGATCGTTGCGCACGAATACCTGGGCGATTCGGTGGAAGGCAAAGACATTTTTACCGCCGACGACATCATCTCCTCCGGCGAATCCATGCTCGACATTGCCTATAACCTCAAGCAGCGCAAGGCAAAGCGCTTTTTTGCCTACGCGACCTACGCCATTTTTACCAACGGCCTCGAAAAGTTTGACAAGGCCTACAAAGACGGCATTATCGACGGTGTGTTCGGTTCCAATCTGACCTACACCTCGCCGGAGCTGCTCAGCCGCGAGTGGTATCATCCGGTGGATGTGTCGAAATATATTGCCTACTATATCTCGGCGCTGAACCACGATATTTCCGTGACCTCGCTGATCGAGCCGCACGACAAGATCAACGCGCTGCTCGAGGCGCGCAAGAACGGCATGTTCTGATTGCTCTGCTGAATTTCTTCTCCTGAAAAATATGACCCCGCCCGGGGCGCCCGCATAACTGCGGAGCGGATCGGGCGGGGTTTGTTTTTTTGGACGAACGGGAAAAGCGCCGCGTTAGTCGTTCAGCGCAGCATAGAGCGCGCTTTTGCGAAAGCCGGTTTGCGCAGCGGCACGCTTGGCTGCCTCGGACGCCGACAGGCCCTCTTCGTCGCGCAGGCGGCGCGCCAACGCCTCGGCCTGCGCCAGCGTGCATTCCGGCTCGGCAGGCGCTTCGGGCGCGCCTTCGACCACCAGCACAAACTCCCCGCGCGGCGGCATGTCCGCCGTATAGCGCGCACAAGCCCCGGCAAGCGTGGTGCGCACCACCTCCTCATGAACCTTCGTCAGCTCACGAACGAGCGAAATACGGCGTTCTGGGCCAAATACGGCGCACAGATCGTTCAGCGTGGCCATCAGCTTGTGCGGCGCTTCGTAGAAGATCATCGTGCGCCGCTCGCTGCGCAGCGATTCCAAATGGTCGCGGCGGCTTTTTTTGGTCACCGACAAAAAGCCCTCGAACGTGAATCGCCCGGTGGGCAGCCCCGACACGGCCAGCGCCGCAATGAGCGCCGACGGCCCCGGCACCACCGACACCGGAATGCCGCGCTGCGCGCACTGCGCCACCAGCAGCTCCCCCGGGTCGGAAATGCAGGGCATGCCCGCGTCGGTCACGATCACGCCGTTTTCCCCCGCTTCCAGCCGCGCGCAAATGGCGTCGCCGCGTTCCAGCTTGTTGTGCTCAAAATAGCTGATCATCGGCTTTTTGATGCCCAGGTGATTGAGCAGCTTGAGCGTGACGCGCGTGTCCTCTGCGGCAATAAAATCGCAGCTGCGCAGCGCTTCTTCTGCGCGGGGCGAAAGGTCGCCCAAATTTCCGATCGGCGTGCCGACCACGGTGAGTGTTCCGGTTATCATGCGTGTTCCTCCGTAAAAAAATACAATCCAAAATGCGAAATGCGCGCAGGCGCGCCGCGTTAGTCGTTATCGCCGTAAATTTGCCGCAGCTCCGCGCTCTCTTCGCCGGCCGCGTTCCGCAGCAGCAGCGCGGGCAGCACCTCCAGCCCCGGCCGCGCGCCGCGCCGCCCGGCAGCCAAAAACAGCTTTGGCGCGTGCGATGCATCCGGCTGAATCATGCGCAGCCGTTTGGGCTCGAGCCCCGCCTCGTGCAGCGCGTGAAGCACCGCGCATAGCCGTTCGGTGCGGTGAATCACGCAAAACCATCCGCGGCCGCACAGCAGCCGCGCGGCGGTTTGCGCCGCGCCGTGCACGGAGCCCGGGCCTTCCGCGCGGGCGAGCTGCCGCTCCGGGGTTCCGGCGCGCGCGCCGCCCGGTGCGAAATACGGTGGGTTGCAGGCGACCAATTCCGCCGGGCCGCCGCAGTGCGCCGCGTCCAGCGTGCGCCAATCGCGCCGCAGCACGGTCATGCGGTCGGCAAAGCCGTTTTGCGCGGCGCTTGTTTTTGCGAGCGCTGCGCCCTCGGGCAGCAGCTCCGCCGCGCAAATGCGCATCTCCGGGCGTTCCCGCGCCCATAGCATCGAAACGGCGCCGCACCCTGCGCCCAGCTCAATGGCCGAGCTTGCGCGCGGCGCGCAGTCGAGCGCAAAATGCGCGAGCAGCACCGCGTCCATGCCGAAGCCGAACCGCGGGCTGACCCACACCTGGGTTCCGCCGCCCAGCGGTTCGGCATGGGCATCCGGCGGGAGCGGCGGCAAATTTCCGCTTGACATCGGCGGTTCCTCCATCGTATCATAATAAAAGAAAGCTTTTTGCGGCTGCGGCCGCCAAAACAAAGGGGGACTTGCACATGACCGCCGAAGCGCTCAAATGGCTTGCCGCGCTGACCATGCTGATCGACCACGCCGGAATGCTCCTGTTTCCGCAACTGCCGGTGCTGCGCATGATCGGTCGCATCGCGTTTCCGATTTTTGCGTATCAAACGGCAGCAGCCGTTCGGTTCACCTGCAGCCGGCCGCGCTATCTGGGGCGGCTGGCTGTGGGCGCGCTCGCGTCGGAGCTGCCGTTCCGGCTGGCGGTGCTCGGGGGCAGCGCCGCGTTCGGGCTGCGCAACGTCCTGTTCACGCTGCTGATCGGTGCATTGTGCTGCATGGCTTGGGACGCGCGCAGGCAAAAACCGGCGCTGCTTGCCCTGATCCCGCTGCTGCTGGCGGCCGCCGAGCTGCTCCGCTGCGACTACGGCGCGTTTGGCGCGGCCGCGGTGCTGCTCTTTTTCGCGTTGGCCAATTCGCCGCGCTGGGCTGCTGCCGCGGGCTTTGCCGGGCTCACATGG
>CAKUME010000088.1 GCA_934667575.1 uncultured Eubacteriales bacterium
GTGCAGTCGCGCCGAGGGCGTGATTCTTGCGGTGGAGATCACTGCGGCGAAGGGAGCGGATGCAAAATGAAAAAGATCATAATGCTGATGGCGTTGGCACTGGCGGCAGCGCTGTGCACCGGCTGCGGCGGCCGCAGCGAAACCGCGGCCTGCCGCGCGCTGCTGAGCAGCCGGGTGGTTGCCGAAGCGTTGGACGGCAGGCCGACGCCGGACGAAAAGCTCGTGCGCATCCAAACCGCCAATGCCGCCGAACTGGGCGGCACCGTTACCGTGCGCCGCACCGACAGCGGAACGGACGCGGCACTGCCCGATTCCGGCACGCTCACCGTGGTCACATTCGGCGAATCGGGCGCAGCGCGCACTGCGTGCGTGCAGTTTTTTTGCGAAAATGGCACGGTGCTCGGGTTCCGCATTGTGAACCGCGGTGCACCACAGGAATTCCCGGTGTTCCGCAGCAATCCCACGGCCGGAGAGGAATAACGATCCGCGTGCGCCGGGCATCTTGCTGCGCCGAAATTCGGCTGCGGTTCGCCGATTATGCCCGTCCTGCGCCGTTCCGGTGGGACGCTGCGGCGATGTTTGCAGCGAACGTGAGCTGTTTTTATCCGATGCAAACGCAGCAAAGCCCAGCCAAAAGCGCCCCGGTTCCTGCGAGCCGGGGCGCTTGCCTTGTGCCATTATTCCTGTGCCAGCGTGATGCGCTTGCCGATGCCGTTGGGCTGCGGCGCACCGTCGCGCGCACGGAGCAGGAGCCGCAGCTCCGCCGATTCGCCGGGCTGCATCGGCAGCGGAATAACCGCCGCGTCGCCGTTGGACGTGCCGCACGCCCAAATGCGCGCGCCGCGGAGCCAAAGCTCCGCTTCGGCGCAGCCCAGGCGAGCGAACGTGAGCGTGACGGGCTTATCGGTGTGTCCGCCCGCGGGCACGCGCACCGGCAGGCGATAAAGCCGCCAGCCGTGGGTAAAGTCGGCTTGCAGCGCGCCGTTCTGCTCATCGAGCGTGAGCGCCGCAAACGAGTTCATGTCGTTGTCGGCATAAACGTGATTCGGGTCGGGGCGCTCGTCGAAGCAGCTCTGCGAGATCTGCACGCCCGTTACCGCGTGGCTCACGGTGCGATAAAGATAGTTCGGCTGCGGCACCTCGCGCACCGTGAACGTGACCGTTGCCGGGGCCAGCCCGGCGCTGCGGGCCGTGAGCGTGAGCGTTTTTGCGCCGGGGCGCGCCTGAATCAGCGCCTGGCACAGGCCGCAGTAAAGGCTGCGCGCGGGCAGCTGATCCGATTCGTGGCAGTTCGGGTCGCCGTTGCCCACGCCGAGCACAAAGCCGTCGCCCGACACCTCAAATGTGATCGCATTGGCTGCGGTGGGCACCCGGCGCCCCTGTGCGTCGGCGGCAAACACCGTGACCGGCACCGTGTCTGCACCGTCGTTCGCGATCCAGTCGCGGTCGGGCTCCAGCCCCACCGCCACGGGCGCGCCGGTCGTCTGCTGCTCGTCGGCGCACACCGCGCGGCCGTCCCGGTAGCCCACCACGCGCAGCGTGCCCGGTTCAAACGCCACCTGCCATTCGCACGGCGCACACGCGTCCGACGGCTTGCGCCCGAGCGACCGGCCGTTGAGGAACAGCTCCGCTTCGGTGCAGTTGGAGGCGGTCATCACGCGCACCGTGTCGCCCGCCGCCCAGTTCCAGTGCGGCAGCAGGTGGATCATCGGCTCCTCCACAAAGCACGCGCGGTTTTGATAAAACGAATCCTTGGCAAAGCCGCAGGTGTCCATAATGCCGAACTGCGACGAGCACGACGGCCAATTGAACGGCGTGGGTTCGCCGCGATAGTCGAAACCCGTCCAGATGAAAATGCCCGCCATATAGTCGTGGCTGCGCGTGAACGCCCATGTTTCGCGAATGGTTTGGCCCCACGGCACCACCTCTTCGTCGTAGTTGCTGAGCACATGCGCGTCGCGGTCGGTGCGGTAGCATCCGCGGGTGGTCACGGCGCTGTTGTTCTCCGAGCCGATGATCGGCTGGTGCGGAAACTGTGCGTGAATCGCGGCCAGATTGGGAATGCCGTAGTTCATGCCCGTCACATCCATTTCGAGCGCGGTGCCCTCGGGATGGAGCGAATCGTTGATCGCGCCGGTGAGCAGGCGGGTGTTGTCGAGCTTGCGCACGCAGCTCGCCATGCGGCGATAGATGGCGCGGCCTTCGGGGGTGCTTTGCAGCGGCTCCTCGTTGAACAGCGAATAAAACGCCACGCACGGATGGTTGCGGTCGCGGCGCACCATGTTTTCCACAAAGCCGAGCACCTCGGGCGAGCACTCAAACCGACGGTTTTCGTCCATCACGATCAGACCGTATTCATCGCACGCATCCAAAATTTCCTTTGCGGGCATATTGTGGGAGCAACGATAGGCGTTCACGCCCATTTCCTTGAGCCGCCGCACGCGGAAATACTGGATGGAATCGGGCACCGCCACGCCCACGCCCGCGTGATCCTGATGGCAGCACACGCCCTTGAGCTTCACAGGGCGGCCGTTGAGGAAAAAGCCCTTGTCGGCGTCGATGGCAATGGTGCGAAAGCCGAAGCGCGCGCAGTCGGCGTCCACGGGTTCCCCATTGCGGCAGAGCGTGACGCGCATTTCGTAGCGCTTGGGCGCGTCAATATCCCACCGGGTGGGGTTTTGCATCCGCAGCGTTTGGGTCACGGCAGTGCGATCGTCGGCCGGGCACTGCGCCGGGGCCGATTCGCCTTCGGCCAGCACCGTGTCGCCGTCGCAGATCGCCGCGCGCACGGTAAATTCCGCCGGATCATACGCACGGTTCGCCACCGTGGTTTCGAGCTCAACCGTCCAGTCGTTTTCGGTGCCCGGCACCGGCTGCGGCTTCACCCAAAGGCCGTTGTGCGCAATGTGGAGCGGATCGGTGCAAATGAGGCGCACATGGCGGTAAATGCCCGCGCCCTCATACCACCAGCCCTCGGTGGACAGGCCGTCGATGTGCACGGCCAGGGTGTTGAGCGCGTCGCCAAACGCGGCGCGGTCGGTGATGTCGATTTCGAGCTCGGAATACGCGCTGAACAGCCGCCCCGCGATCGAGCCGTTGAAATAAACGGTGGACGCGACGCTCATGCCCTCGAACACAAGGGTCAAATTGCGACCGCGCAGCGATTCATCCAGCCGGAACGTTTTGCGGTACCAGCCGTTGCCACGGGTTTTATAGCCGTGCGAATGCAGGTTTTCGGGTGAAAAATCGGTTTCGCTGAGGTAATCGTGCGGCAGATCCACCGAGCGCCACGCCGAGTCGTCGAACCCGTTGCGTGCGGCGGGGCCGGGCGCATTGCCGGCCTTGGCGAGCTGGTAGCTGTCGCTGTGCGTTTTTTGCGCTTCCGTTTTTACTTCGCCAAAGTGAAATTTCCAGTCTTTATCCAAATTGAGCGTGATACGCGTTTTTTGCTGAGTTGTCATTTGCATTTTCCTCCTTTATTCTGCTTTTACCGCCGCCGTGCCCGCATGCAGGCCGGGCGCGCTCACCGTGAGCGTCACCGTGCCCGGCGCAGCCGTGCGCACCACCGCCACCGCGCGGCCGTGGTAGGCGTGGCAGGCGGGGGACGTGTAGGCGTCTTCATTGCAGGGGTCTTCGCTGAACACGCCCATGAGCTCGCCGCCGTCCACCGCGCAGACCAGCGCCGACCGGGCGTCGGGCACGCGCGCGCCGTTTTCGTCGGTCACCGTGATGTCAAACCAGCACAAATCGCGGCGGTCGGCGCGCAGGGTGGGGGCTTCGGGCGAAACCTGCACGGCATACGGCGCCGAAACCGTGTGCAGCGCCGCCTCGGCCACCACCTGGCCGCCGCGGATGGCCTGCGCAACGAGCGTGCCCGGCTCATAGGGGATCTGTACCCGCGCAATGGCTTCCACCGGGGCAGTGCGCGCCGCTTCGCGGCCGTTGAGCGTGAACACCACCTCGTCCGCCGTGGAATACACCTCCGCGGTGACCGGCACACCGATGTAATTTTGCGGGAACGTCCAGGTGTCGAGCACGTCGTACCAATGCCAGCCCGTGCCGCTGAACGCTTCGCCGTTGTGCATCGGATGGGTGGTAAAAATGGCCAGCTCGGCGTCCGGTTTCCAGATCGCCGCGCGGAAATACGACTGCGGGCGGCGGTAGCCGCAAATGTCCAGATCGCCCTGATAACACATGCGGAACGGATAGCCCGCCAGGCTGATGCCCGAAATGTGCCCCTCGCGCGCCCACGCGAACCGCCCGGTGCCCGCTTCGCCCAGATTATCGTACGCCGTCCAGGTGAAGTCGCCGATCACATAGGGGTGCGCCGTCACCTGCGCCCACGATTTGTAAAAATTCAGCGCATGCGTTTCCGAGCCCCAGATCACGCGCTCCGGAAAGCGCGCATGGCTGGCTTCGTAGTGCTCAAACAAATAATTGTAGCCCACGATATCCAGCGGCGCCATATAGCCCGCCGTGCGGTCGGCAAACGATTCCGCGGTCAGCTGATCCCAAGCCTTGGGCGCCCCGAGCACTTGATCCACATAGGCCTTCGGCTCCAGCACCGTGGGTTCGGTTTGGCCCGGCTCCTGCACCGTGAGCAGCCCGCGCGTGCCAAATCCGCACACGCCCGAAGTCACCGGCCGGGTGGGGTCGTATCTGCGAATTTCGTCCGCAAGCTTTTGCGCCCACACCGCGCCGTCGGAGTTGCCGTCGCGCTCCACGATCTCGTTGCCGATGGAATAGGCGAGCACCGACGGATGGTTCCGGTCGCGCAGCACCATGTAGGCAATGTCGCGCGCCCACCAGTCGGCAAAAAACAGATGATAGTCGCAGCTGTTTTTCGCGTTGTTCCACATATCAAACGCTTCGTCCATCACGATCAGCCCCAGCCGGTCGCACACCTCGAGCAGCGCGAGCGACGGGGGATTGTGCGCAATGCGCAGCGCGTTGTAGCCCGCCGCCTTCAGGCGCGCCGCCTTGCGCTCCTCGGCCGCCGGAAACGCCGCCGCGCCCAGCACGCCGTGGTCGTGGTGAATGCAGCCGCCGCGCAGCTTGATGGGTTCACCGTTGAGCCGCAGCCCGTCGGCCGCGCTCACGGTGAACACGCGGATGCCAAACGGCAGCTCCGCTTCGTCGGTGCACACGCCGTCCGCTTCCACGCGCGCGGTCAGCGTGTACAAATTCGGGTGCTCGGTGTCCCACAGCTTGGGCTGCGGCACCGCAAAGCGCAGCGCCGCCGGGGTTTTGCCGGCTTCCGCGTGCAGCGTGACCGTTTGCGTCAGTGCCTGCGCACGGTGCGCGTCGGCCAGCGTGACCGTGAGCGTCACATGGGCGGCGCGGTCGGCGGAGATCACGGCGTCCACCGCCACCTCGGCCAGCTCCGCATTCGCCGACACGGTGCGCACAAACAGGTCGCGCGGCTCAATGCGCACCGCGCCGCCCGTCCACAAAAACACATCGCGATACAATCCCGCGCCCGAATACCAGCGCGTGGAGGGCTGCATGTCGTTGGTGAGCACGCGAATGCGGTTGGGCGTCCCCGGCACCACGCGGCCGCTCACATCCACCAAAAACGGCGTGTGGCCGTGCGGATGCAGCGCGACCCAGTCCTCGTTAAAAAAATATTCGGCACAGCAATAGGCGCCGTCAAAA
>CAKUME010000089.1 GCA_934667575.1 uncultured Eubacteriales bacterium
TGCGCTCGAAACCGCGCTGCCGCTGGCCCCGGGTGCGTGCCGCACGATCCATTTTGAAATCGGCATTGCCGACGAGGTCGCCGGGGCCGCCGCCGCGCGCGCACGGTTGATGCAAACGCCGCCGGAGCGGGAGCTCGAAGCGCTCAAAGCCGAACGCCTGCGCGAAATTTCCGGCGCTCAAATCGAAACCCCGGATGAGCAGCTGAATCTGGCGTTCAACGGCTTTTACAAATATTCCACCGTCATGGGCAGCCGCTGGGCGCGCGTGCGCCACAACGGCTACCGTGACCTGATGAGCGACACCGAGTGCACCGGCGCGTTTGCGCCCCGCTTGGCATGGGCGCGCTACAAGCGCGTGCTCACCTATCAGTATTCCAACGGCTACGCGCCGCGCACGTTCATCGACGGTAAAATCAAGGACAACAACTTCTCCGACTGCGCGGTGTGGATCACGTTCACCGGCTATGCCATTGTGCAGGAGCTCGGCGATTTGGCGCTGCTCGACGAGCCGGTCGCGTTCAACGACGGCACGGTCGGGTCGGTGTATGAGCATATGCGCCGCAGCGTGGATTTCCTGTATCATTTTCAGGGCGCGCACGGGCTGATCAAAATTTGGGGCGGCGACTGGAACGACTGCATGAACATGGCGGGGCTGCAAGGCCGCGGCGAAAGCGTGTGGCTCTCGATCGCATGGTATCGCGCCAACGGTATGCTGCAAAAGCTCGCCGAGCGTCTGGGCCGCGCGGATGATGTGGACGTGTGCCGCGAAATGGGTGAAACCATGCGTGCGCGCATCCAAAAATACGGCTGGGACGGCAAATACTTTATTACCGCCATCGATGACGACGGCCACAAAATCGGCGCCCACACGGACGAAGAGGGCAAAATGTACCTCAACCCGCAAATTTGGGCGCTGTTCTCGGGCGTGGCGACCGCGGAGCAGATTCAAACCGCCTTCGCCGAAGTGGATTCCTATTTGGACACGCCGCTGGGCACGGTGGTGTCGAAGCCGGCCTACACGCATTTGGATAATCACATTGGCACCATGACCCAAAAACCCGCCGGCGTACACGAGAACGGCGGCGTGTATCTGCATTCCATGGCGTGGAAGCTCGCCGCCGACGCCATGCTCCACCGCCCGGCGCATGTGGAAAAGGGCATCCGCCAGATGCTGCCGTGGGACCACACCTATGCGCCCACCGTGGGCGAGCCGTACATGCTCTATAATTCCTACTTCGGTGCGCAGACCGGCTATCGCTACGCGACCCCCGGCCAGAGCTGGCGCACCGCGTCCACCGCATGGTTTGTGAAGTCGATGCTGCTCTATGTGTTCGGCTTGCAGCCGGAACTCGACGGGTTGTATCTGCGCCCGTGCCTGCCGCCGTCGTGGGCGGACTGCCGCGTCACCAAGGATTTCCGCGGCTGCCGCTACGAGATTCATTATCACCAGCAGCCGGGCGAAGGCAAGCTGCTGCGCATGACCGCCGACGGCGAGCCGGTGAACGGCGCGCGCCTGCCCTACCGCGCAGGTGCGACCATCCGCGTGGAAGCGGAAGTGGGCTGACGGCGTGGGGCGGAAAGAATCCAATAGATTTTTGAAAGGGAAAATATGGATATTCATCATATCACCGAAATTTATGTTTCGCAGGCATCCGGCAACGACGAGTTTCGCAGCGGATTGGCCGCGCAAAACGGCCGCGGCGGCGAGGGCCCGGTGAAAACGCTGGAGCGGGCGCTGCATTTTGCCGCAGAGCTGCGCCGGTTCGGCGCGCGCCAGCCCATTGCGATCCGCCTGCTCGATCCGGTTTATGCCGTGGAGCAGCCGGTGCGCATTGGCGCCGATGTGTCGGCCGTGACCATTGAGCCGCAAACCGAAACCACCGTTTGCGGCGGCGTGGCGCTCACGGGCTTTGTTCCCGACCGGTTCAACGGCGTGGATTGCCTGTCGGCCGACGTGTCGGCGCTGCTCGACCGCGGGCTGTGGTTCACCGACCTTTATGTGAACGGCCGTGCCGCCGCGCGCACGCGCTATCCCGAAACGGGCACGCTGGGGGCGGCGGCGGTGGAAAATCCGTCGGCCGACCTGCACGCGCATTGCCGCTGGTTCATCGCCCGGCCGGAGGATCTGCAAAAAATCGCCGCGTTCCGCAATTTTGGCGACTGCCTGATCAGCTACCGCCATTTGTGGATCGACGAGCATACGCCGATCGCGGATTACGACCTTGCCACGGGCAAGATCACGTTTCAGTATGCGTCCCGCTTCCGCCTGACGCCGGAGCTGGCGAACAGCCGCCTGGCCTACTATCTCGAAAATGTGGCCGAGGCGTTTGCGCATCCGGGCGAATGGTATTTGGACCGCACCGCCCGGCGCGTTTACTATATTCCGCGTGCGGGGGAGCAGGCCGAGTCGCTGCAAATCTATGCGCCGGTGGCCGAAAAGCTGTTTGTGATCGAGGGCAGCGCGGAAAAGCCGGTGGAGCGCGTGACCCTGCGCGGGCTGAAGCTGACCTGCACGCGCGGTGAATATCACAGCATGGAAGGCGCAACGGCCGACTATCCGAACGGCTTTGCGTCCGACGGGCAGTCGGTTTGCAGCGCGCACGCATCGGTGGAGCTGCGCAATGCCAAGCATTGCAGCGTGGAGCGCTGCGAGCTGAGCTGCATGGGCGTGCACGCGCTGCGCGTGTATGAGGGCTGCGACCACATTTCCGTTTGCGGCTGCCACATTCACGACTGCGGCGCGGGCGGCATTGTGGCCAGCGGCGGCGCGTTCGGTTCTGCGCCCGAAACGCACACCCACGACATTTGCGTGGCCGAAAACCTCATCGAGCGTTGCGGGCGGCGGTATTTTTCGGGCTGCGGGGTGCTGATCTGCCATGCCTATCAGTGCCGCGTGGCGCACAACACCATCCGCGATCTTTACTATTCCGGCATTTCGGTGGGTTGGGTGTGGGGCTTTGGCGACAGCATCAGCCGCGATAATGTGATCGAATATAATGATATTTATCACATCGGCCAGCGCAAGCTCTCGGATATGGGCGGCATTTATCTGCTCGGGCGCCAGCCGGGCACGGTGGTGCGCGGCAACCGCGTGCACGACGTTTCGAGCGCGCACTACGGCGGCTGGGGCATTTACACCGACGAGGGCAGCAGCGAGATCACCATTGAGAATAATCTCTGCTATGATGTGACCTCCAACGCCTATTACCAGCACTACGGCAGCAACAACACCGTGCGCAACAATATTTTCGCGCTCGGCGGCAGCACGGCGGTGCGCATTTCGCGCCCGGAGATCGAAACCGGATTCGTGATCGCCGGCAACATTCTGCTCACCAACGGCACGCCGGTTTACGAAACCTCCTACGAAAAGGAAACCACCGCGCTGCAAATGCTCGCCGCTCACGGCAACCTGATTTGGGACGTGACGGGGCAGGAGCCGCCGCTGCTTGCCGATGCGGCGGGCGAGATCTCGCTCGCGCAGGCGCAGGCGGAATACGGCATCGACCGCGGCTCCGTGGTGGCCGACCCGGGCTTTGCCGACCCGCAGCACGGCGATTTTTCGCTGCCGGCGGATTCCCCGGCATGGCGGATGGGCTTCCGTCCGCTGGATTTTTCGCATGTGGGCGCACCGCTCGCGCAATGATCGCGGAATCATCGGATTCCGCACAGCAAAAAGGTCTGCGAAACACGCAAACGCGTGCCGCAGACCTTTTTTGTTTTCAACATTTCACCGGCCGCGTGTGGAATATGGCAGCCGATGGAACCGTTCGCGCCCCAATGCGGTTCAGTGCGCGCCGCCGGGCGCGGAGGGTTCCGGCGGCGCGGCCGATTCGTTTGCGTGCGAAATAAAGGCATAATCCGGCGCGGCGGGCGGCGTTTCGGCGTGCACCGCAGCGGCGGCCGATTGGGCGGCGGCGCGGTATTGACCCGGCGTGACGCCCGCAATGCGCTTAAAGGTTTTGATGAACACATTGCTCGAAAGGAATCCGCTCGCCTCGGCCACGGCGGCAATGGTGCGGTTGGTGCCGGTGAGCAGCTCCTGCGCGCGCGAAATGCGCAGCTGCGTGATAAAATCCATAATGCTGATCTGCATGCTGTCGCGAAACAGGCGCGAAAAATAGGTGGGGGTGAGGTCAAAATGCGCCGCGGCGGTGTTCACGCCCAAATCGGGGTCGGTAAAGTTTTCGGTGAGATAAGCGGCCACGCTCTGCGCAAATTCGCTGCCCTTGCCGCGCGTTTCGTAGGAATGGCGCAGCAGCTCGAGCACCTCCACCGAGAGCAGCCGAAACTCCACCAGCGAGTGCGCCTCGGCAAACGACGCAAACAGCCCCGGATATTCCAGCTCGGCGTTGGGGCAGGTTTGTGCCGCCACCGCGCGATAGATGCTGCGCATGTTGGCAAAATAGTGCTTGGCCTCAAACGGGGTGGGCGATTCGCCGCAGCATGCGCGCTGAATTTGATCGTAGAGCGTGCGCGGGTCGCCCGCGCCCTGCGTCACATAGTCGGTGAGCTGCTGCTGCACCCGCAGCTGCTGTTGGAGCGAAAAATCGACCGCCTCGCGCTCCGCTTGATAAAGCGCGCAGGTTTCGCCGTGCAGTGTGCAGCGGTCGAGCGCGAGCGCCGCCTGCGTGTAGGCCGAATGCAGCCCGTCCAGCTCCGTTTGCACCGTGCTCACGCCCACGGCGGTGTATAGCCCGCCGCCGGTGAGCAGGCGCTGCGCCGCAATGGCCAGGTCGCGCCGCTGGGCGTCGTCGGCGTTCTGCTGCGCAAACAAATCGAGCACGCAGGCGTAGGTGCCGCGCGAAATGTGCAGCACCATGGCGCCGCCCGCCTGCTGCCACACCGACAGCGTTTGCTCAAACAGCGCGTCGGCCGCGCCGTTTTCGCCGGTGTAGGGGTCGGCCGTTTGGCGCAGGTCAAAGTCGGTCACGCGGAACAAAAACACCACGAACCGGCCCGATTCCGTGTTCAGCCCCACGTTGGCGAACAGTGTGCGAAAATTGCCGCCGGGGGCCGCGCCCATGAGGCATTGCTGCAGCAGCGCCCGCTGCGCAATGCGCCGGTAGCGCGCAATTTGGGCGTTTTGCTCGCGGCTGCGGTTGCTTTGGGTGGTGATCACCTGCGAGATGTATTCATATTCGTCTTCGTTTTCGCTGCGGCGCACCGGGGAATCGGGCAGGCGGGTAATGTGATCGAGCAGCTGCTGCATGGGGCGATAGGTTTTGCGCACCACCAGCACCCCCAGCAGCGCCGCCACGATCGTGAGCATGCCGAACAGCCCGATCGACAGCATGCGCGCGTAGGTCACGGCGGAGTTGAATTTGCGCACCGGCACCAGCGACGCATACACAAACGTGTTGCTGCTCGAGCGGTGCGTGAGCAGAATGTAGCGCATGCCGTTGATCTTCACCGTTTGGTTTTCGCCGATCGAATCGGGCAGCGCGGGCGCGGTGAGCGCCGGGTCGGAGCAATAAAGCAGCCGCCCGTCGGAAGCATAGATCAGCGTTGCGCCGGAATAGGGGTTGCCCTGCGCAATGCGGTTCAGGCTGCTCTGATCGATCGTGACGGCCACATAGGCGTCGGCCATGCGCGAGGTGGCAATGGGCAGCGCCTGCACGATCGCAATGGCGTTCTGAT
>CAKUME010000090.1 GCA_934667575.1 uncultured Eubacteriales bacterium
ATTTCCGCATTTTGAACGAGGGCGGATACACGGGTTGCTTCTCGATGGAATATCCCTCCAGCTCCGCCGAGGATGCGGCCGACAAGCTGAAGGAATCGGTGCAGTTCCTGTCGCGGTTTTCGCTTTGAGCCGGGCAGAAAGGAGCAGATCAATCATGAACAAGGTAAAAACGGCGGTGGTCGGGCTGCACCGGGGCAGTGCGCTGGCCAACTTTATTCTTCAGTATGTGCCGGACATCGAGCTGGTGGCGGTCAGCGATTTGGATCGGCCGCTGGCGGATCAATATGCCCGGGAGCATCAAATTCCGGCGGTGTACGATTCGCTGGATGACGTGCTGAAAACGGATGTGGATGCGGTGATTTTGGCCACGCCCATTCCCGACCATGCGGCGCACATCGTTCAGAGCCTGCGTGCGGGCAAGCATGTGCTGTCGGAGGTCATCTGTGCCACCACCATTGAGGACTGCCAAAAGATTGCGGATGCGGTCAAAGCGTCCGGCAAAAAATACATGATGGAAGAAAACTACTGCTTTTATCGGCCGCTGACCATTGTGAAAAATATGATCGACAACGGGCTGTTGGGCGACATGTATTACGGCGAAAGCGATTACCTGATGGACTTTGAACTGCGCCCGGGTTTCCCGGATTCCGTTCAGCCTTGGCGCAGGCAGGTATACTTTGGCCGTCGGGGCCACCCGTATATTACGCACACGCTGGGGCCGCTGTGCTATGCGCTGGGCAGCGACATCAAAACGGTCACATGTATGGCAGCCGGTCGGCACCCGGGCGTGCCCGCCGACAAAACCTGCGCGCTGATGCTGCAAACGCAAAACGGGGGCATGATCCGGCTGCGCAATAGCTTTATGTGCGCGCGCCCCGACCTGTATACCTATTACAGCGTTCAGGGCACTCGGGGGTGCTACCAGGGCACCATTGGCAGCATGGATTATCACAAGGTGCATATCCGCGGCCTGTGCGGCCCGCAGGAATGGCGCAATGTGTACGATTTTAAAGGCTTCCTCCCCAAGGAGTGGCAAGTGTTCCCCGACGGTTATTTTAATGACTCGGCGGATGACGGTTGCACGCTGTACGACAGCGGCACCGCGCTGCTGCTGGGTTCGTTTGCGCGATCCATTTTGGACGATACGGAGCCGCTCGTGAGCGCAAAGCGTGCGCTGAACTGGACCGCGGCAGGCATTCTTTCGGAGCAGTCGGTGAATTGCGGCGGAGAACCGATGGATGTGCCGGACTTTGGATTGTGAGGAGGAGTGACCGATCATGAACAGAAAACTGAAAATTGGCGTGGTGGGCCTGAATCGCGGCCATGTTCATGCGCTGAACGCACTGCACACGGATAACGTTGAGCTGGTGGCGGTGTGCGACATTGACGAAAACAAGGCCGAAATGCGCAAACAGGCCTATCCGGACACGGTGAAGGTGTATCACGATCACCGGGCGCTGTGCGCCGATCCGGAGGTGGAGGCGGTGGTGATGGCCACTCCGATCGATGTGCATGCGCAAACGGTGATCGACGCGCTGGATGCGGGCAAGCATGTGTTGTCGGAGGTCATTGTGGCGACCACCATCGACGATATTTACCGCATTGGCGAGGCCATTCGGCGCAGCGGAAAAAAGTATATGATGGCCGAAAATTACTGCTACATTCGGCCGCTGCTGATCGTGCAAAACCTGATTGAGCAGGGGCGGCTGGGCGAAATTTATTATGCGGAAAGCGATTATCTCAAGGATTTTCAGGAGTATCATCCGAACTTTCCGAATATTGGCGGATGGCGCGAAAAAACATATTTCGGCCGCCGCGGGCATCCGTATATTACCCACTCACTGGGGCCGCTGCTGCATATCATGCATGAAAAAATCGCGACCGTGTCGGCAATGGCGGCCGGCCACAGCTTTGATATGGTAGCGGACAACACCTGCACGCTGCTGCTGGAAACCGACAAGGGCCATCTGATCCGGCTGCGCTCCAGTTTTGTTTCGCCGCGCCCCGACCAAGTGACCTATTATTCATTCCAAGGGGCCGAGGGATGCTATCAGGCGCCGCAGGGCCCCACCGACTATCACAAGATTTTTATCAACGGCGAATGCCAGCGCGGCGGCTGGAACAACCCCGGCGGCTGGAAAAACGTGTATGACTTTGACGAGGGCGCCGACGAAACCTGGCGCCGCTACTGGAATATTGCGGATTACCGGGGCAAGCCGGACAACGATACCTATGAGCTGTATGACAGCGGTGCGCGCATGATGCTGGAACAGTTTGCAGACTGTGTGCTCCACGATCGGCCCGTGCCGGTTTCGTTTGCGGATGCGGCCAACTGGACGGCGGCCGGCTTAATTTCGGCCGATTCGGTGAATGCGGGGAGCAAGCCGCTGCCGGTGCCGCGCTTTGAGTAAAAGCGAATCCATTTTTCAAGGCCGTTCATGAATCAAAACACGTCGTCGCTCACGCGGCGACGTGTTTTTGCTTGAAACGAAACTTTTTTTCAAAAAAGGCTTGACAAGCGCACGGTTATGTTATATAATAACTACGCTCGGTTCGTTGAGCTCTGCAAAAGCAGGTTTGCCTTCTGAGTGTTTTGGAAAAGATGGCGGCATAGCTCAGCTGGCTAGAGCATTCGGTTCATACCCGAAGTGTCGTAGGTTCAAGTCCCACTGCCGCTACCATTTTTCCGGCCCGGTGGTCAAACGGTTAAGACACCGCCCTTTCACGGCGGTAATACGAGTTCGATTCTCGTCCGGGTCACCAATTTTATATGGACGCGTAGCTCAGCTGGTTAGAGCGCTCGCCTCACACGCGAGAGGTCGTGGGTTCGAGTCCCGCCGTGTCCACCATAAGGCCGCCGTAGTTCAGATTGAATTACGGTGTTTTTTTATTGTTATGATATGCGGTGTGAGGTAAATTAGATAGCAAAGGCTTTGATTTGTGGGCGAACGGATATGATGAATCGGTTGGATGATCGGAAGAAGAAAATACGTATCCGTTTGCAGGGTACAAAAGGGTTCTCGGGTTTATTTATAAAACCATCATGGAAAACCCAATCCGGTCGTACTGGACATCGGGTTTGGCACAGGCACGCTGACGAAAAAACTATATGACAATGGATGCCGAATCTACGGGCAGGATTTTTCGTCAAAAATGATTGAGCGGGCTTTTGAAAAGATGCCGAATGCGCATCTTTATAAAGGTGATTTTGCCTTGGGGTTAGTTGAACCGCTCAGGCAGGCGCGCTATGATTTTATTGTTGCAATGTACTCCATTCACCACTTAACGAACATTCAAAAGATTCATTTCATCAAAGAGCTGCACCACCGCCTGAACGATGGAGGAAAGATTCTGATTGGCGATGTCGCCTTTGAGACGCGCCGGGAGTGGTATCAATGCAAAGCGGAATGTGGGGATCAATGGGATAATAACGAGATCTATTGCATTGCGGAGGAACTAAGACCGGAGTTTCCGAATTTATATTTTGAAAAAATAACATTTTGCTCCGGCGTCTTGATTCTATCCAGATAAATGATGGTTTTGATCCATCTTTGCCGGCACATAAGCCCAACCCCCGCCGCGGAGAAATTCCACGGCGGGGGTTTCTGCGTTTTTTGCGCCGGTTGGCCGGCATTTCTCGGGCGGAAAATCCAATGGCCCCGGTCGCTTGGAGTTTTACGAATCGAACCCGAGCGGGTAGGCGTCTTCATACGGCACAAACGGCAGATGCAGCGTAACGGCGGTGCCGCCATGCTCCACGCTCTCCACGCGCAGACCGTATTGCTCCCCGTAGAGCAGGCGCAGGCGGCTGTTAACGTTGCGCATGCCAATGTGGCGTGAGTTGAGCATCGGTTCGGTGTACAGCCGGTTGCGTACCGTTTGCAAATGCTCCGGCGACATGCCTGCGCCGTTGTCGGTCACGGTGAGGAACACGTCGCCGTCGCGCAGCCGCCCGGCGATGGTCAGCTTGCCCGCGCGTTCGCCCTCAAGCGGCGCAAGGCCGTAGTAGATCGCGTTTTCGAGCACCGGCTGCAAGCACAGCTTCGGGAATTTGGCGGGGAAAATGGCCGGGTCCATGTCCCACTGCACCGTAAACAGCTCCAGGTAGCGCTGCTGCATAATGGATAAATACACCTTGGTGTAGTGGATCTCGGTGCGGAGCGATACGCTGTCTTCGCCGTCGAGCCCATAGCGCAGCAGATCGGACAGCTCGCAGATCATTTCGCAGCTGCGGTGATTCGGCCCAAATTCGCGCACGATCGTCAGGTTGATCAAATTCAGCACATTCGAGAGAAAATGCGGGTTAATCTGAATTTGCAGCGCCGAAATCTGCAATTTTTGCAGCACGCTGAGCTGCCGGTCCAGCTCCTGCTGGAGTAGGTCGTTGGTGTTCACGCTGCTCACAATGCGCGCCGCCAGATCCTGCACGTCGCGCACATCGCGTTCGCGCAGCGTGTGGGGGTCGTCGAGCAGCTTTTGGAGCGAGCGAATGGGGCGGTAGACGTTGGTGCTGAGCAAAAACACGATGCCCAGCACCGAAAACGCCACCACCGCCATCACGAGCAGAATGAGGCTTTGGCCTTGGGTGATCTGGTCGTGGTAGCCGCGCAGCTGCGTGACCGACACATAGTCCCAGTCGTAGTTCGCCGACCGCACGCGGGCAATGGCGTACATTTCGCCGTCGATTTCGTAGAGCGCATAGTCGGAGCTCGGCTCGCGGCGCTGCGCCCATTCGCGGAGCAGGGGGTCGGAATCCACGCGCTCGGGCACGCTCTGCATATTCCGCCGGTAATAAATCTGATCGCCGCACACGATGTAGGTGAACTGGTTGGAGCCGCCGATGCCGTCGATGCGGCGGGCAATGCTTTCCATGTTGATGTTCAGAACGGCCACGCAGCGGCTGACGGTGGTGGGGCGGCAGAGCACGCTGAGATAGTAGGGATAATAGTCGGCGCGGGTGCGGGGAAAAATGGAGGTGTAGGCGCCGGTGGGTTCGATCTGGCTCTGCCAGGTGCGGTCGGGGTCGTTTTCGATGTGCACCAGCCCGCCGCCCGACACATACGCGCCGGCGCGATACACCATGCCGCTCACATCGGAATACAGGTAGATCGAATCGAGCACATCGAACGTGTTAAAATACATGCGGAGCTTGGAATCGATCCAATTATAGTTGGGGTAGGCGTTGGGCTTGTCGGTGTACAAAAACCGATAAATGTCGGAATCCTGAAGCAGCCATGCGCCGATGCGCTGCGTTTGGCGAAACAGCTCGTCGGTGGCCGATTGCGCTTTTTGAGCGGCGGCGTAGTTGGTCAAATTCAGCTCGCGGTTGATCACGCGTGCCGAGTTGCGGCAGAGCACGAGCGTCATGCCCACCATAATCACCGTCATAATGCTCATCACCGTGAGAAAAATGCGCACCAGCAGTCGGTTTTGGCGCAGGTAGCTGCGAATGCGTGTCCAAATTCGGGGGCGCGGCGGTTTAGTCGTCATCTTCGGCCTCCGCGTTCTGCATATGCAGAACCAGCCGCCGGTACTCCATGGGTGTGTAGCCCATATAGTCCTTAAAATGGCGGCGATAATATTTTACATGGTGGTATCC
>CAKUME010000091.1 GCA_934667575.1 uncultured Eubacteriales bacterium
TTTTACAGATCGTCTGCGTCCTGTACCGGCTGCTCATCGCTCAGCCCGGTGCCGGTGTAGCTGCCGAGCACATCGGACGGCACGTCCGACCGGTTCATTTGCGGCAGCACCTCGGCAATGCCGTCAATATTCTGCATATAACCGAATTTTTTCTGATAATCCCGGCGGCGCTGCTCCTCGGCGCGGCGGCGCTCGGTGTCGGGCTCTTCCATCGGATATCTGGGAATCATGGTGTGTCTTCCTTTCTGTTTGGTTGAATCGTTTGGATGCCAGTGCATCCGCTTTCAGTATACCCGAAATCCGGCGAATTTTTCGCCCGGCGTGCGCATTGGGTGGATTCAATCAATTTTATGTAATTTTGTATCATTCCGCGGCAAACCGCTTGCAATTTCGCGCGGTTTCGGCTACAATAAAAACAAAGAACAAAAACATTCCGTCATGGAAAAGGAGTCTGATTCTGATGGCAATTCTGGTAACGGGCGGTTCCGGTTATATTGGCAGCCACACCTGCGTGGAGCTGCTGAACGCAGGCTACGATGTGGTGGTTGCAGACAACTACTACAACAGCAAGCCGGAGGTTTTGCAGCGCATTCACCGCATCACAGGCAAAGACGTGACGTTTTATGAGTGCGATATACGCGACCGCGAAGGACTCAAGAAGATTTTTGCGGAAAACGACATCGAATCCGTAATCCATTTTGCGGGGCTCAAGGCAGTGGGCGAATCGTGCCACAAGCCGCTTGAATATTTTGACAATAACGTGTACGGCTCCATTGTGCTGCTCGAAACCATGGCGGAATGCGGCGTGAAAAAAATCGTGTTTTCCTCCTCGGCCACGGTTTACGGCAGCAAAGGCGTTTCGCCGCTGCGCGAAGAGATGCCGATCGGCGATGTGTCGAACCCCTACGGCCGCACCAAAGTGATGATCGAACAGATGCTCGATGACCTGTATGCTTCGGACAACAGCTGGAACATTGTGAAGCTGCGCTACTTTAACCCGATCGGCGCACACAAAAGCGGCCTGATCGGCGAAGACCCGAACGGCATTCCGAACAACCTGATGCCTTATATTGCACGCGTGGCGGTGGGCAAGCTGCCGGAGCTGACTATTTTTGGCAAAGATTACGATACGCCCGACGGCACCTGCATTCGCGACTACATTCATGTGGTGGATCTGGCGCGCGGCCACATCAACGCCGTGCAGAAAACGCTTGACGGCACCGGCCTGTTCACCTACAATCTGGGAACCGGCGAGGGTTACAGCGTGCTCGATGTGGTGAACGCGTTCATGAAAGCGACCGGCAAAAATGTGCCCTATCACTTTGGACCGCGCCGCGAAGGCGACCTGCCGGTGGTGTATTCCGACCCGCAAAAGGCGCTGCGCGAGCTGAACTGGAAAGCGGAGTACACACTGGCCGACATGTGCGCCGACTCGTGGCGCTGGCAGAGCCAGAATCCGAACGGTTACGACGATTGATCGCCGCCGAAATTGACAAAATAAAACGAATGACCCTCGCGGAACGCTCATTCCGCGAGGGTCATTTTTTGAGGCGCAAAAAGCAGCGGACACGCCGGGAACCGGCGCGCCCGCTGCTTCATTATGGTGTTTTCAGATTTCATACGCGGGCTGGAAACACTTCCGCCGACTCCACGCACAGCGGGCGGCCGCGCAAGGTGACGATTCGGCCGCCAAGCGCTTCGGCCTCGGTGCGGTCGTGTGTGACCAGCACCACGGTTTTTTCGCGCCAAGCGGATTGCAGCAACGCGCTCACCCGACCGCGGGTTTCGGTGTCCAGTTCCTTAAACGGTTCGTCGAGCAGCCAAACATCGCCGCCAAACGCCAGCAGCCGGGCAATGGCGGCGCGCTGCTGCATGCCGCCGCTCAGTTCATCCGGATACTGCGCCGCCGCTTCGCCCAGCCCGACTGCTTCGAGCAGGCGGAGCGCTTCGGCACGGGCAGCCGCGCCCGGAACCGGATGCGCCAGCATCACGTTTTGCAGCACCGTTGCGCCCGGCAGCAGGCGGTGTTCCTGGAACAGCACGCCCACCCGGCGGCCGGAAAGGCCGGTGATCGTGCCGCCCTGGGGAACCGTCAGCCCGGCAAGCAGGCGGATCAGCGTGGTTTTTCCGCAGCCGGAAGGGCCGCACAGGCAAGTGACCGTGCGGTCGGGCAAGGTCAGCGAAAAATTTTGCAGCAACGCATCCGCGCCAAAGCGCAGGTTGATGTGACTCAGTTCGATGGCCATGGCGTTTCCCTCCGTTCGATTGATCCGCAGGCACCACCGCAGCGCAGCGGCAATCCGATCCTGCCCCGCTTTTCCCCATTCCCCTGCGCGCTGTCATTTGGCCATACGCGCCGCAGACGGGCGGCGGCGCGCGGTGATGCAGCGCAGCAGCACCCGAATCAGGCGGTCAATCAGCAGGCTTAGGGCAATGACGAGAATGGTCCACGCAAAAAGGTCGGCGGTTTCCAAATAGATTTTGGCGTTATAAATCTGACCGCCAATGGAATTGCGCGTGACGGCAATCACCTCGGCGGCAATGCCGGATTTCCATGCAAAGCCCAGTCCGGTGGAGCATGCCGCCGAAAAATACGGCAGCAGCGCAGGCAAATAAAGCCACCGAAGCCGTTTGCCCGCGGAAAACCCGTAGACTTGGGTCATTTCGAGCAGCTCGCGGTCCACTGCATCCACGCCGCGCGTAATATTTTCCCACACAATGGGGGTAACCGTGAGAAACGTGATCACGGTGGGCACCCATGCGGTGCGCACCCACACCAGCAGCAGGATGATAAACGACGCCACCGGCACCGCGCGCACCGTGCGCACAAGCGGCGCAAGCAGCATCCGCCCCACGCCCGACCACGCGGTCAGCGCGGCCAGCAGAACGCCGGCCGCCACCGCGGCGGCAAACCCGAGCAGGATCCGGCCGATGGTGCCGCCCACAATGGCCCAGCAGCGCGGCTGCGTGCACCAAGCAAGCAGCCGCTGTGCCACCTGCACCGGCGACGCCACGAGGATGTCTTTGCCGACGACCCAATACAGGCCTTGCCACACGGCAAGCCAAAACACCAGCGCAACGAGCCCGCGCAGCAGCTTATTTGGAATAATAGAACGCATCATCGGGGAGCGCGCCGCCAACGGACGCCGGATTTGCCGCATAGAGCACTTCAAACAGTCCGGTGAGCTTCGATTTCATTTCCGCACCGTCCATATAAGTGATATGGCAGGCCGGAATGGCTTTTTCGGCCATTTTGGCGTTGGCAAGCATCCCGTATTTTTCAATCAGCTGTGCCGCATCGGCCGGGTGCTCATTGGTGTATTCCACCGACGCCTTGTACTCTGTGCGGAACGCGTCCACTGCATCCGGGTGCGCGTCGGCAAACGCCTTGTTCACCACGATGCAGCCCATGGAGAGCACGCTTTCGTTATTGGTGGCTTTGTTCCATTCTTCGGTGAGGTCGAGCGCCTTTTTGATCGTGTCGTCTTTCATCGTGACCTGCGTGACAAACGGCTGCGGCAGCACGGCGATCATCGGCTCGGTGCTCGCAATCATCTTGGAAGCCAGCTCGCTGTGCTCCGACAGATACTCCACCGTCACGTCTTTTTCGGGGTCGAGGCCGTTTTTCGCGAGCAGAAAGTTCAGCACATACTCCGGCATTGCGCCCTTGCCGGTGGAATAGATGGTTTTGCCCTTGAGCTGCGACCAGTCGGTGATCTCCTCGTTTTTGGTGAGCATATAAAGCACACCGAGGGTGTTCACGTTCAAAATCTGCACGCCGCCATTGGACTTTTGATACAGCACCGCCGCCAGATTGGTGGGCACGGCGGCGATATCCAGCTCGCCCTTGATGAGCTTGGCGGTGATTTCATCGGCCGCCCCGGCAATGGTGACGGTGTAGTCATTCGCGGTGGATTTGGATTCGGAATCGGACATCAGCTTGACCATACCGAAACCGGTCGGCCCCTTGAGGCCGGCGAGCGACACGGCAGTTTTCTCGGCCGGAGCGGACGACGGCTGTTCGGACGCAGCCGATGATACCTGCGACGACGCTTCGGGGACCGACGACGTCTCGGACGAAGCGGTTTTGCCCGCGCATCCGGTCAGCGCACCCAACGCCAGACCGGCGGTGAGCAACAGCGCTAAAAGTTTTTTCATGATTCATTCTTCCTTTCTGATTTCGCACTGGATTTATTCGGCTGCGGCGCAGCAAAGCGCAGCAGCGCATCGGGATGGAGCACGGTGATCTGCCGCCCGCTGCGCACGGCAATGCCCTCGGCCGCCAGCTGATCGAACGCCCGATACAGCGACACACGCGCCAAATCGAGCACACGGCACAGCGCGCTGACGGTGCAGGGCAGTTCAAACGGGCTGCCCTGCGCGCGATAAAGCTGCGCCAGATACATCGCCACGCGCACCACCGCTTCGCCCGCAGTGAATGCGGTGATCTTGCGGTTCAAAAAAGCCACGCGGTTCGACAAAAACGCAATATAGCTTTCGGCAACGGCCGGGTCGCGGGCGATCAGCTCGCGCAGCAGCGATTGCGGCAGGATGAGCGCCTTCACGCGCGTTTGGGCCGTGACGCGCGACAGGGATTCGCCCGGGGGCGCAAACGCGGCCGCAAGGCCGAACAAATCGCCCGCGCAAAAGGTGTTGAGCGTGACCGACTGAGCCAACCCGCAGCATTGCGCCCGCCCGCTGACGATTAGCGCAGCGGCGTGCGGAAAATGCACCGCATCGTATAGTATTTCCCCTGCATCAAACGAAGCGTACACGCTTTTTTCGCTGAGACGCACAAACGTCAGGCTTTCGGGCCGGGCGGCGGAAAAAAGCGGCGTTTGCGCCAGCAGCGCCACTGCGCCGGATTTGTTCTGAATCACCCGCATGATTGCCCTCCGAAATAAAAATGTTGCTGTTTTTGTTTCATTTGATACATCTCCATTAGTATAACAAACGCAGGAGAATTTGTCAAGTCTCTAAAAAAAGAAAAACCGCGCTGCAATTCAGCAGCACGGCTCACAATGAAAAATGAAAAAATATTGGATCAAAGCAGGGCAATCAGCTGCTCCACCTCGTCCATTCGGGTGGCCCAGCTGGTGGCCAGGCGCACAACGGTGTGCGTATCGTCGTATTTTTCCCAAAATCCGAAACGCACGGAGCGGCCAAGCGCCTGCATCCGTTCATTTTCCAAAATAATAAAAATCTGGTTGGTCGGGTTATCCAATGCGAACGCATAGCCTTTGGCTCGGAGCGCGGCGCGCAGCACATCCGCGGTGCGGATGGCGTTTTCGCTGATGTGAAAGTAGAGGCCGTCGGTGAACAGCGCATCAAATTGAACGCCGAGCAACCGCCCTTTGGCCATAAGCGCCCCCTGCTGCTTGACCATCGTCACAAAATGCGCGGGCTCACCATGCGGGAACACCACCGCCTCGCCGCACAACGCGCCCACCTTGGTGCCGCCGATATAGAACACATCGGTCAGGCGGGCAATATCCGGCAGCGTGAGCGCATCGGCCTCGCCCTGCGCCGCAGCCAACCCATAGCC
>CAKUME010000092.1 GCA_934667575.1 uncultured Eubacteriales bacterium
GCGTTGATCCATCCTGCCGCGCGCCGATGGGGCGCGCGCTTGCCGCACCGGGCGAGAACGGGCATTAGTCTTCCGCCGAAAAATGAATGGTGATCGGGCAAATTTCGGCGCGGGTAGCCACCCGCATATTCGGCCCAAACAGCCCCACGCCGGAGGTGACGATGCTGTGCATCGCGCCCTTTTGCACATGGCCGCAGGCGTTTTCCCAAAAGAGCCGAATCGTCAGGTTGCCGGGGAACATTTGCCCGTCGTGCGTGTGGCCGCCAAGATCCACATCCACGCCGGCGTCCGCGAGCGCCTGCAATTCGCCCGGCTCGTGATCGATCACGAACACCGGCTGAGCCGGATTGAGCCCCGCAGTGATCTCCTGCGGCGTTTGACGCACGGTGATGCCGCGGCCCGGCCGGTTTTTGTCGGCTCGGCCGTAGAGGTAAATGCCGTTTGGCAGCTGCACGCCCGAGTCATGCAGCAAATGGATGTTCGCCTGCGCCAAAAATGCATCCATCTCGGGGCTGCTTGCTTTTTGCTGCTTGCCGCCAAATGTGAAGCCCGCAAGCACCGGCTCTTCCACATCGTGATTGCCGTAGCACGCATAAACGCCGTATTTTGACCGGATGGCGCGCAAAATTTCCGCAATGGCGTCCGGGTTTTGCACCGCTGCCCATTCGTTATCAAAAATATCGCCCGCGATCACCACCAAATCGGCATCCTGCGCGTTCACCTGCTCCACTATGCGCTGCATCTGCCCCGCGCCAATGTTGTAGCCCAGGTGCAGATCGGCGAGCAGCACCACCTTCATGGTGCTGCTGCCCGAAACCTGCTTGTTCACCGTGATTTCATACGGCGTGACGCGGATGATGCGCGCATTTACCACCCCGAGCACCGACACCGCCGCAAGCACCGCCGCCACCGCGCACCCCACTGCGCGATGCACGGCCGCCGACCGGAGCATGTGCAGGTGCAGCAGCTGCACGAGTACCAGCCGCCCCAAGTCGGCGAGCGCCACCGTGAGCAGCAAATAGAGCATTACGCCCAGCCAGTAGTTGCCGATCTGCTTCATGGCGCGGCGCAGGGGGCTGTTTTTGAGCACAAACGCAATCAAAAACGACAGCGCAAAAAATGTGTATATGGCAACCGGCGCAGCCCAATGCCGCACCGTGCGAAACGCGGGGAACCAGGCGCGCACCCAGCCGTTGATTCGCCAAAACAAATATAAATTGACCGCCACATAAACCGGGGTCAGCAGCAAAGCAATCATCGAAAACCTTCGCATCCTTTCCGGCGCAGCCGCGCGCCGCACGACAGACAAAATGAAAATGGGGGCGTTGTTGCGCCCACTTGGACAAACATGAAAATGCGGGACGGGCGATTGCGCAAATGCACATCGCCCGTCCCATTTTTTCGCGCGCCGCAGTCCAAATCGGAACCGGCGCACGCCGCATGATTAGGCCCAAGTGCCGTTCACAAAAATCGCTGCCGTGGAACCGTCGGCGCGAATGCCGGTAATGTTCAAATCGTCGGAACCGACCATAAAGTCCACATGAATGATCGAATCGTTGATGCCCTTGGCGCGAATCTCGTCGTCGGTCATGTTCATAAAGCCCGGCAGCACTTCGCTGAAGCCGCGTCCGGCCGCCACGTGGCAGCAGGCGTTTTCGTCGAACAGCGTGTTATAAAACATCAGGCCGGAGCGGTTGATCGGCGATTCCTTGGGCACCAGCGCCACCTCGCCGAGCATCGACGCGCCCTCGTCGAGCGCAAACATCTGGCGCAGCGCGTCCTCGCCCTGTGCGGCGTGGCAGTCCACCACCCGCCCGTCGGCAAAATCGACGGTGAAGCGGTCGATCACCTGCCCCGCCCAGCTGAGCGGCTTGGTCGAAACCAACCGGCCGGCGCATTTGCCGCGCATGGGGCTGGTGAACACTTCTTCGGTGGGCATATTCGGCACATAGTGCGCGCCGTTGAGATGGTTCACATCCTCCGCGCCGCTCCACACCGCGTCGGGAATCAGCTCCACGGTGAAGTCGGTGCCGTTGGCGCTCGTGTAATGCAGCTTGGCAAAGTGCTGCGCATTGAGCCATGCCGCTTTTTCGGTCATTTTTTCGGTGTGCGCGCGCCACACTGCTTCGGCGTCGGCGCCATCATGCAGATACACGCAGTCAAAAATCGCGTTCCAGAGCTTTTCGGTGGCCACATCCGCCGGTTCGCCCGGGAACACCTTCTGCGCCCATTTGGGCGAGGCGGCCGCCACGATCAGCCACTGATGCTTGCCGTCGAGCGCGTCGCGGTACTTTTTGAGCACGCGGCTGCGCATCTGCCGCACCGTGGCGATCACATCGGCGGGCACACCGTTCATCTCGTCGGGGTCGGCGGATTCAATAAAAATGCGCACCGGCAAATCCACCGTCATCTGGCGGAAGCGCTCTTCCTCCCAATGCGGCACCGCGCCGAGCAATTCGGGCGCGGCGTGCTGATAATTCAGCTTTTCCACGGCGCCGCACGACCAGATCACCTCCACGAGCGACGCGCCTGCGCGGTAGCATTCCTCGGTCACGGCGGCCGCCAGCGGCGCCTGATCTACTTCGGTCTGGAGCCGCACGCGCTGGCCGGGCTGCACGTTTGCGCCAATTTTCACCATGAGTCGGGCATAGTCCCGGAGCTTTTGTTCATTCATATTTCATTCCTCGCTTTCGTTCCAAGTGCAAATGGATAATGCATTGCCATTGGGAACTCTTTTATTATACCCCGCTTTGTGCGCGCAGTCAAGAGATGCAAAGCAAAGCGCGGCCCGGCGCTCCAAGAAGAAACGCCGGGCCGCGCAAAGTGCTTGCGAACGGTCGCAGATTATTTTTCGATCGTGCAGTGCATGAAGAACTTATAACCCAGCGGGCTGGAGTAGAAGCCTTTCACGTTCTTGCTGATCATATAGATGTCCGTGTAGTAATACAGCGGGCAGATGCAGCCGGTTTCCATCAGCATATCCTCGGCAAGGTGCATCATCTTGTAACGCTTTTCGTTGTCGTTGCAGGTCTTGATGGTGGAGATCAGCACGTCATAGGTGTCTGCCCAGGTGCCGTTCTTCACGTTCACATCATAGCCGTAGGGGGTCAGGTCGAGGTCGTAGAGCTTGAGCGAAGCATTGTTGCCCTTGCCATACTGCACATCGTTGTTGCCGGAGTTGGAAACCCACATATCCAGGAAGCTGATCGGATCGTTGTAGTCGCCCAGCCAGCCGTTGCGCGCGATGGAATAATCGCCGGCCTTACGGGTGGCCACAAAGGTCGCCCACTCCTGATTTTCGAGGTTCATGGTGATGCCCACGCCGGCAAGCGCCGACTGGAGGTATTCCGCGATGGCCTTGTGGCCCTCACCGGTGTTGTAGAGGTAGGTGAGGGTCGGGAAGTTCGTGAACTTCTGGGTCGCATCGTCGAACTTGTAGTACTTCTTCAGGGTTTCCACGGCCGCCGAATAGGTGGACTCAAACGCATCCTTGGACACGTTGTAGTAGCCCGTGAAATCCTTGTTGTGGCCGGCGTTCTCATAGAATTCGGAACCGTCCGGCTCGGTGAGGCCCATCGCCACGAAGGACGACGCCGGCTGCTGACCGGCCTGGCCGATCTTCTCGGCAATGTAGTTGCGGTCGAAGAGCTGGTTGACCGCGTTGCGGATTTCTTCCTTGGCCTTTTCCGCATCTTCACCGGTGAGGGTGGAGTCGGAGGGCAGGATTTCCTCGTTGATGTTCCAGCACACATAATAGGTGCCGAGCTGGCCGGCGATCTTGAACTCGTCCGGATAATCCTTCTTGAGGGTTTCGATCTCGTTGGTCGGCACATCGTCGATCATCTGCCAGTCGCCCTTCTTGAAGTTGGAGAGCATATTGTTCGCATCATCCGACAGGCAGAACTTGATGGTATCCATCGTGATGTTCGCCGCATCGTAATAGTCCGGGTTCTTGGTGAGGGTGATGAGGCTGTTGTGATCCCAGCCGGTCAACGTATAAGCGCCGTTGCTCACATAGGTTTTGGGATCGGTCGCCCAGTTTTCATTGGACACCACATCCTCGCGCACCGGGTAATATGCCGGGAACGCGAGCAGCTCGTTCCAATACGCCACATTGTTGGTCAGCGTGACCTTAATGGTCTTGTCGTCGGGCGCTTCCACCGCGAGCTTCGCATCGGGATTCACATACTCCAAAATCGCTTCGCCCTTGTCATCCTTTTTGCCGGTGTCGCGGGTTTCCCACATTTTGTCGTAGCCCTGAATAACCTGGAACATATAACTATAGTCGGCCGCCAGTTCGGTGCTGGCTGCACGGTTCCACGCGAACACGAAATCCTTCGCGGTCACGTCTTTGCCGTCCGACCATTTGAGGCCGTCGCGCAGGGTGTAGGTGTAGGTCACGGTGCCGTCGCTGTTTTCGGTGGGATCAACCAGCTCTTTCGCGGCGTCCGCAACCAGCTCCAGCTTGCCGTCCTTCGTCTGGTTCCATTTGACCAGACCGCTGAACAGATGCGCGCACATCGTGCCGCCGTCCACCGTGGTGTTGAGCGCCGGATCCATGGTGCCGGGCTCCGAGGCCAAGCTCACCGAGATTTCCGTCGCCGTTGTAGTTGTGCCGTCTTTGGAGTCCGTCCCGGTGCGGCTGGCGCCTTTGCCGGCGCAGGATGCCATCGAAACGACCATGACCAAAGTCAGCATGAGTGCGAGAAACTTTTTCATGGGGTAAGACTTCCTTTCAAAAATTTTATCTGAACACACGTTGCCGCATGTTGAGATCAGTTCACTTCCGCCACCTTGTGGCATGCAACGAAATGCCCCGCCGACACTTCCTTAAATTCCGGCATGCTGGCCGCGCACTCTTCGCTTGCATAGGGGCAGCGGGTGCGGAACGGGCAGCCGCTGGGCGCGTTCAGCGGGCTGGGAATGTCGCCCGAGAGCACGATGCGCTTGTTGGCGCGCGCAATTTTGGGATCCGGCACCGGCACCGCCGAGAGCAGCGATTTGGAATAGGGATGCAGCGCGTGGTCGTAGATTTCACCGGCACTGGCCAGCTCCACCATCTTGCCCAGATACATCACGGCGATGCGGTCGCTGATATGGCGCACCACCAGCAGGTCGTGGGCGATAAACAGATAGGTGAGCCCGAGCTTTTGCTGCAATTCGCCGAACATATTGATGACCTGCGCCTGAATCGACACGTCCAGCGCCGAAACCGGCTCGTCGCACACGATAAAGTCGGGGTTCACCGCCAGCGCGCGGGCAATGCCGATGCGCTGCCGCTGGCCGCCCGAAAACTCGTGCGCATAGCGCGCAGCGTGCTCGCTGTTGAGGCCAACATAGTCCATCAGCTCCAAAATGCGCGCCTGGCGTTCTTTTTTGTTTTTATACATTTTATGCACATCGAGCGGTTCACCGA
>CAKUME010000093.1 GCA_934667575.1 uncultured Eubacteriales bacterium
CCCGTGATGCCGGAGCGATACACATAGGTGTTGATCGTTTCGGTGGCGGAGCGGATGCCGTCGTTTTGCAGCAGGAACACCTTGTCGAAGCTCGAGTTCATCAGCCCGCCGCACGCCAGAATGAGCATGGTCACCACGGTGGGGGCGAGCACCGGAATGTTCACATACCAAATGCGCTGGAGCTTGTTGGCGCCGTCGATCTCGGCGGCCTCCAGGAGCTGCGAGTCTACGCCGCTGAGCGCCGCAAAATAGATGATGGAGCTCCAGCCGGTGCTCTGCCAAGTGTCGGAAAGCACATAGATCCACTTGAACGCCGGGCCGCTCATGAGCACGTTGGTCGCGCTCAGCCCGAACCACGAGCGGATGCCGTTGATCGCCAGCCCCAGCACGCCGCTGCTGGGCGAAAGAAACAGCTGCAGCGCGCCGCACAGCACCACCAGCGAGATAAAATGCGGCGCATAGGTGATGGTTTGCACCGTTTTTTTGTAGCGGTCGTTCTGAATTTCGTTGAGCAGCAGCGCCATGATGATCGGCAGCGGGAAGTTGATGCCGAGCCCCAGCAGGCTGAGCTTGAGCGTGTTCCACACCACGGTGCCGAACCAATACGATTTGCAGAACCGCACAAAGTGCGCCAGCCCCGCCCATTGGCTTTGGCCGAACACCTCGCCGATGCGGTAGTTTTGGAACGCGATCTGCACACCGTACATGGGGTAGTAGACAAAAATGAGATAATACACGGTGGCCGGGAGCACAAACAGATACAAGATCCAGTGCGCCCGCATATCGCGCAGCAGCTTTTGGACGCGCGATGTGCTGCGCGGGCTGCTTCGCGCAACGGTTTGCGAAGAATTCATGGGACTTTCCTCCAATTTTTAGCTTTGGCATTCCAACGATGCACGCCGCGCCGGATGCGGTTCCGGCGTGGGGAACGATTTTATTATACCAGCGTTCGCAAGAAAAACGCAATGGGCGAAAAGGAAGCACTTTTGACCGGAAAATGCACGCCGCACACACAAATTCCGATGAATCCGCACAGCGCGCGCGATGGCCGGTGGGCGATTCGTGCAAAAAACGCCGAAAATTTACCCGCTCACCCATTGCAAATAGGGAATTTTTTGCGCGCGCCGCCCATGCGTCTCCCGAATTTTGGTTTGACAAACCGGCGAAACATGGTATAATGGGTAGTATTCTTTTTCTTTTTTGATAAGCGAGGGTCTGGGTATGAAATATCTCAAGCAATTCGGCATCATCCTGCTGATCTCGTTTGGCGGCGAGCTGTGCAATCATTTGATTCCGCTGCCGGTGCCCGCGAGCATCTACGGGCTGGTGATTATGTTCCTGTGCCTGCGGCTGCACATTGTGCGGGTGGAATCGGTGCGCGAAACGGCGGGCTTTCTGATCGAGATCATGCCGGTGATGTTCATTCCGGCGGCCGTGGGGCTCATCACCTCGTGGGCGCAGATTCGCACCAATCTGCTCGCCTATCTGGCGATCACGCTGGTTTCCACCGTGCTGGTGATCGCGGTGTCGGGCCGGGTGGCGCAGCGTGTGGTGCGCCATGCGCGCAAGGAGGTGACGCCCAAATGAACGCAGCCGAATTTTTTGAAAATTCCGTGTTTTTTGGCGTGACCGTGAGCCTGCTGGCCTATGGGCTGGGCATGCTGATGTATCGCAAATGGAAGCTCGCCATTTTGAACCCGCTGATGATCTCGGTGGTGGTCACGATCATCGTGCTGTCGGTGGCGCACATTGACTACGACATCTACAACGCCGGAGCCAAATACCTCAGCTATCTGCTCACGCCCGCCACGGTGTGCCTGGCGGTGCCGCTTTATGAAAAGCTGGAGCTGCTGCGCCGCAGCTGGAAGGCGATTTTGCTTGGCATTGGGTCGGGGGTGCTGTCGGCGCTGGGGTGCATTTTGGCCATGAGCCTGCTGTTTGGGCTGTCGCACGAAGATTATGTGTCGCTGCTGCCCAAATCGATCACCACCGCGATCGGCATGGGCGTGTCCGAGGAGCTGGGCGGCTCGGTCACGCTCACCGTGGCGGTGATCATCATCACGGGGGTGTTCGGCAACATGGCCGGGGCGGCGGTGTGCAAGCTGTTCCACATTGAGGAGCCCATTGCCAAGGGCGTGGCGCTGGGCACCTCGGCGCACGCCATCGGCACCGCCAAGGCCATGGAGATGGGCGAAACCGAGGGCGCAGTGAGCGGCCTTTCGATCGCGGTGAGCGGCCTGCTCACGGTGATCTGCGCGTCGGTGTTCGCGTCGTTTTTGTAAGATAATAATATAATATTGTAGCTCTTTTGGACTGCGCGCGGCTTTGTTTTTGAAAAAAACGGGCGGCGCGCGGTTTTGCTTTTTGTGGGACAAGCGCGCGGGGCGGCGGTGTGCGCATGGGTGGCAATCGATATGTCGTGCATCGATTGTCGCTCCCCTGCCGCAGTTTCGGCGGCGGTGGGGTTTTTCTTTTTTGGGCAAACGCGCGGCAAAAGAATCGGGAAAAAGCGCCCGCGCGCTTGCTTTTCGCTGCGCAATCCGCTATACTATACTATATAATCGAAAAATGATGATGAAAAAGAGAATGAAAAGCCGCAACACAGCTTTTTTATGGGAGTGATCGCTCGTGAAAATTATTATTGCGGGGATTGGTAAAATCGGCGCGGCGCTGGCGCGTCAGCTGTCGGCCGAGGGCTATGAGCTCACGCTGGTGGACGAAGACCGCGACGTGCTGGAACAAAACATGGAAAACTTTGACGTGATGTCGGTGTGCGGCAACTGCGCCACGCGCGATGTGCTCATGCAGGCAGGCGTGACCACCGCCGACCTGCTGATTGCCGCGGCGGGCGCCGATGAGGTGAATCTGCTTTGCTGCACGGTGGCGCATGGGCTCAACCCCAAGCTGCACACCATTGCGCGCATCCGCAATCCCGAATACAGCAACCAGATCTACGCCATGCGCGACACGTTTGCGCTGTCGCTCACCGTGAATCCCGAGCGGCAGGCCGCGCTCGAAATGGAGCGCCTGATCAAATATCCGGGCTTTCTCAAGCGCGACACGTTTGCCAAGGGCCGTGTGGAAATTGTGGAGCTGCGCGTGGGGGCGGGCAGCCCGCTGTGCAATCTGCCGCTCAACCAGCTGCGCAATGTGGTGCGCTGCAAGGTGCTGGTGTGCGTGGTGCTGCGCGGCAGCGAGGTGATCGCGCCCAACGGGTCGTTTGTGCTGCGCGCCGACGACCGCATTTTTGTGACCGCGCCGGTGAACAACCTCACCACGCTGCTCGACAGCCTGGGCATTGTGACCAAAAAGGCCAAGCGCGTGCTGATTTGCGGCGGCGGCCGCGTGGGGTATTACTTGTGCGACCAACTGCACCGCGACGGGTTCTCGGTGCAGCTCATCGAAAAGGACGCGGCCAGCTGCGTTACGCTTGCCAATCAGCTGCCCAACATCGACATTATCCACGGCGACGCCAGCAACATGCAGCTGCTCGAAAGCGAGGGCATCAGCCGCTACGATTCGCTCGTGACGGTGACGGGGCTCGACGAGCTCAACGTGATCATTTCGCTCTACGGCCAGAGCCAGGGCATTCCGCAGGTGATCACCAAGGTGAGCCATCTCAAAGACAGCGGCGTGCTCAACACGCTGCCGCTGGGGAGCATCATCAGCCCCGACGAGCTGTGCTGCAACTCGATCGTGCGGTATGTGCGCGCCATGAAAAACCAAACCGGCGCGGCGCTGGCGGTGCATTTTATCGCCGACCGCCACGCCGAAGCCATTGAGTTTCGCGTGGACGACCGCACGCTGCACTGCGGCGAACCGCTGCGGCAGCTCAAACTGCGCCGCAACGTGCTGATCGCGTGCATCACCCACGGCGGCAAAACCGGCATTCCCGACGGCGATTCCGCCTATCAGCCGGGCGACACGGTGATCGTGGTGACCAGCGGCACCAATGTGATCTATCAGCTCAACGATGTGTTTGCGGAATGAGAGGCGCCGGGCATGATGAACTATAAAACCATGGGGCGCATTTTGGCGCAGATTTTCGCGCTCGAAGCGCTGTTTATGCTTCCGCCGCTCGTGCTGAGCATTTGCGACGGCGCGGGGGCGGCGGTGCTGGGCTTTGGGTGCACCGCGGGCATCGTGCTGGCGGCGGGCGCGGCGCTTTGGCTGCTGTGCCGCCGCGCGTCGGCCAAGTTTTATGCGCGCGACGGGCTGGTGTGCGTGGGGCTGGTGTGGATCTTCATCAGTCTCACGGGCTGCCTGCCGTTTGTGATCTCGGGCGAAATTCCCCATTTTGTGGATGCGTTTTTTGAAACGGTGTCGGGCTTTACCACCACCGGTGCGTCCATTTTGACCAACGTGGAGGCAATGTCGCGCGGGATGCTCTACTGGCGCAGCTTCACGCACTGGCTGGGCGGCATGGGGGTGCTGGTGTTTTTGCTGGCGGTTGCGCCCAGCGGCAAAGGGCAGGGCGGCTTCACGCTGCATTTGCTGCGCGCCGAAAGCCCCGGCCCCATCGTGGGCAAGCTGGTGCCCACCATGCGCCAAACCGCCACCATTCTTTATCTGATCTATATTCTGCTCACGGTGCTGAACATCGTGTTTCTGCTGGCGGGCGGCATGAACTGGTTCGACACACTCTGCATTGCGTTCGGCACCGCAGGCACGGGCGGCTTTGCGGTGCGCGCCGACGGTTTGGCGAGCTACAGTCCCTATCTGCAAACGGTGTGCACGGTGTTCATGCTGCTGTTCGGCGTGAATTTTAACTGCTACTACGCGATGATGATGCGCGACACGCGCAGCCTGATGCGCAACGAGGAGATTCGGGTGTATCTGGGGTTGTTTTTTGGCGCGTCGGTGGCGATCGCGTGCAACATTCAGGGCATGTACCGCGGGTTTGGCGCGGCGTTTCACCATTCGGCGTTTCAGGTGGCCAGCGTGATGACGACCACCGGCTTTGCCACCACCGACTTCAACCTGTGGCCGGGCCTTTCAAAAACGGTGCTGCTGCTGCTCATGTGCGTGGGCGCGTGCGCGGGTAGCACGGGCGGCGGGCTCAAGTGCGCGCGCCTGCTGCTGCTGGCCAAAAGCCTACGCCGCAGCATCCGCCAGCTGCTCCATCCGCAGCGGGTGCAAACGCTGCGCATGGACGGCCAATCCGTCGACGAAAAAATCGTGCGCGACACGGGCATTTATCTGATCGCCTACGCCGCGCTGATGGCGCTGAGCCTGCTGCTGATTTCCGTCGACAATTTCAGCGTGGAATCCAATGTGTCGGCGGTGGTGTCGTGCCTGAACAACATCGGCCCGGGGCTGGACCGGATCGGCCCCATGAGCAGCTACGCC
>CAKUME010000094.1 GCA_934667575.1 uncultured Eubacteriales bacterium
TTGCAGTGGCGACCTGCCTGTCGGCAATGATCGGCACGGTGCTGACCGGCCTGCTGGCGAATGTGCCGTTTGCGCAGGCGCCGGGCATGGGCCTCAATGCGTTCTTCACCTACACGGTCTGCCTCACCATGGGCTTCAGCTGGCAGCAGGCGCTCACCATCGTCTTCTTCTCCGGCCTGATCTTCCTGGTGATCGCGCTTTCGCCGATCCGTGCGAAGATCATCGCCTCGATTCCGGCTTCGCTCAAAGCGGCGATCAGCGC
Organism: uncultured Eubacteriales bacterium; assembly: GCA_934667575.1. Classification (GTDB taxonomy): domain Bacteria; phylum Bacillota; class Clostridia; order Oscillospirales; family Acutalibacteraceae; genus RGIG4076. Next base: position 263 of record CAKUME010000094.1, read on the forward strand.
CGGCATCGGTCTGTTCATCACCTTTATCGGCCTGCTCAACAGCAAGCTCATCAGCTTCGGCTCCGGCGTTCCGGCGCTCGGCGACGTGACCCACGGCGCGCAGCTGCTCTGCGTGATCGGCATTTTGGTGATCGTGGTGCTGATGGTGCTCAAAGTGCGCGGCGCGATCTTCCTGGGAATGCTGGCCACGGCGGTGATCGGTCTGGTTCCGAGCCTGCTGGGCTGGAATTGGTTCGGCACCTTTGTTTCGGACGGCGAAATTTACAACATTGCCCGCATCGGCGACATCTCCAAGGTGGCGTTCCAGTTTGACTTCGCGGGTGTGTTCCAGGTTGGCGTGCTTCCGTTTATCACTGCGGTGATTTCGTTCGCGTTGGTGGATTGCTTCGACACGGTCGGTACCCTCATCGGCACCGCCGGTGCGGCAGGCCTCCTCAAAGAAGACGGCTCCATGGACGGCGGCGACAAGGCGCTGATCGCGGATGCGGTCGCAACGGTGTCGGGCTCTGCGCTCGGTACCTCCACGGTGACCACCTTTGTGGAATCCGCTTCCGGCATTTCGGAAGGCGCGCGCACGGGTCTTTCCTCGCTCGTGGTTGCGGTTATGTTCGGCCTGAGCCTGTTTGTCACCCCGATCTTCGGTGTGCTGGGCGCCAATAGCTGGTATCTGTATGCCATCACCGCGCCGGTGCTCATCGTGATCGGCACACTGATGATGAAGTCGGTGGTGCGCGTAAAGTGGGACGATATGGAAGATGCGCTTCCGTCGTTCCTCACCATCGCCATGATGCCGTTTGCGTATAGCATTTCCGACGGTATTGCGTTCGGCTTCATTTCCTACTGCGTCATCAAGCTGGTGCGCGGCAAGGGCAAGCAGGTGCCGGTGCTGATGTATATCATCTCGCTCCTGTTCCTCGCCAAGTATGTGCTGATGAATCTCAAGATCGGCGCATAAGTTCCGTTCGATTGCAGCAAAAAATGCCCGGAGGCATTCGCTCAGTGCGAATCCTCCGGGTTTCTTTTGGTCATCCGGGCCACATAGGCACGCAATTCGGCTTCGGTGTGGATCCGGTCGTTTTCATGGTGCACGGTCATCTGAACGCGCACGGGCAGCGAAATAAAATACCGCCGCACCGCGTCGTCGTCCATGAGCAAATCATGCAAGTTCTCCGCCACTTTGCGTCGCTCCCTGTTCCAAGAAATCATATTGCGGGCCGTTTTCGTCCCGCCGCAATCAGTATGCGCGCCCACCGCAAAAATATGCGCGCATTCGTCGCTTTCTGCGCGCCGGGGGCTGTTCAAGCCGCGTCGGATGTGTTATAATATATCAAAGAAAAACCGGTGAACGGGATGGAGGATGATTATGTATACAACGCCTTATCGCATTGCGCCGCCTTACGGAATGATTCCGCCGGAGGAGCAGCAGCGCCGTTGGGAGCAGCGGTCGCTGCACCGGCGCGGCGTTGGCATCGGGCTGGCGCTGCTCGGCATGCCGGCGTTGTCGGCGGCGTTTGGCGCGCTGGGCACGCTGGTGCTGGGGCTGTGCGGCATTATGCAGGACCGATACGGCGCAGAATATTTATATCTGCCGCCGCACATTTACTATATTTATTATATGGCGCTCTATTTGAGCATGGTGGTGCTGCCGTTTTTGGCGCTGGCACTCATTTTTCGCCTTCGCCCGGGCGAGGCGTTTCCGGCGCGCCGCACGGCGCACTCGGGCTTGGTGATGCTGGCGTGCGTGGGCGGGCTGTCCGTCTGCATGATGGCTGATCTGCTCAACAGTGTGTTTTCCGGCGTGATGGAAACGGTGTTCGGCCTCACCAATGTCGGCGCGTCGCTCCCGCTGGCCGATGACGGGCTTTCGCGCGTGCTCTATTTCTGCATTTTCGCCATCCTGCCGCCGTTGGCCGAGGAATTTGCATTTCGCGGCGTGGTGCTCGGCTTGCTGCGGCCCTATGGCAAAACGCTCGCGATTGTCGGCTCGGCGTTCGTTTTTGCGATCATGCATGGCACCATGGCGCAAATCCCGTTTGCATTTGTGGGCGGACTGTTTTTTGGCTATCTGGCCGCCGAAACGGGTTCCATCTGGCCGTCGGTTGCCGTGCATTTTTTGAATAACGCGCTGTCGGTGGCGCAGCAGTTTGTGCTCACCGATTGCCCCGAGACTACGGCGACGCATATTCTGTATCTGACCTATATTGTGGCCACGCTGCTCGGGCTGATCGCGCTGGTGCTGGTGCTGCGCCGCGACAGGCACTTCTTCCGCGCGGCAGAGGATCGGGTCACGCTGCTCAATAACCGGGAAAAGTTTCGGGCATTTGCGGTGAACGCGGGCATGATCCTTGCGTATGTGGTGGTGGCGATCGAAACGGTCACGTCGGTTCAAATCGCATAGGAGGAAACGGGTTGCAGGACGAAGATTTTATGCGGCTGGCGCTCGCCGAAGCCCAACAGGCCGCGGCCGAAGGCGAAACGCCGGTGGGGGCGGTGATCGTGCGCAATGGCGAAGTCATTGCGTCGGCGCACAACCGGCGCGAAACCGGAAAAAACGCGTTGTATCATGCGGAGCTGCTTGCCATCGATGCCGCGTGCCGCAAGCTGGGGGGCTGGCGGCTGTGGGAGTGCGAGCTGTTTGTCACGCTCGAGCCTTGCCCCATGTGTGCCGGCGCGGCGATCAACGCGCGGCTGCGGCGCGTGGTTTATGGTGCGTCCGACTGCAAGGCCGGTTCCTGCGGCACGCGGATCAATTTGTTCGACGTGCCGTATAACCACCGGCCGGAGTGTGTGCGCGGTGTGCTCGAAAAGGAATGTGCCGCGGAACTGAGCCGGTTCTTTATCGATTTGCGGCGGCGCAAAAAACAAGAAAAAGAAAGGAACGGGCTATGATTCGAATTGGACATGGATATGATGTGCACCGCTTGGCGGAGGGCCGCGCGCTGATTTTGGGCGGCGTGGCGATCCCGCATTCCGCGGGCTTGCTGGGCCACTCCGACGCGGATGTGCTCACCCACGCGATCATGGATGCGCTGCTGGGTGCGGCGGCGCTGGGCGACATCGGCCAGTGGTTTCCCGACACCGACCCGGCCTATGCGGGGGCCGACAGCGTGGCGCTGCTGCGCCGGGTGATGGAAATATTGCGCACGCACGGCTGGCAGCCGGTGAACATCGACAGCACTGTGCTCGCGCAGGCGCCGCGGCTTGCACCGTTTATTCCGCAAATGCGCGAAACGCTGGCGGCCGCATGCGGCTTGCCGCTCGACTGCGTCAGTGTCAAGGCCACCACCGAGGAACACCTCGGCTTCACCGGCCGCAAGGAAGGCATCGCCGCCGATGCGGTTTGTCTCATCGAATCCGTGCCGTAATGGCCATGCAGGCAGGGCGCGCAAAGCGGCCGGGCCAATTCCGCAAAATCCGTTGACAAACGGATAACGCGGTGCTATAATAAGGAAAATTTTGAGTCAGAGTAGATTTCTGCGCGTGAAGTGTTCTTCGGACGGGGAGTTGCCGGAGAAACGAAAAGAGTGATCTTGCGGTGCAGAAATCGCATCCCGCTGCTGCAACGAGAACTGAATTTTTCATCTTCTTTGGTGTAGCCCAACGTGGGATTATGCGAAAGGAGATTTTTTTATGCCCCAAATGCCCCGCCGCACGCCCTTAACCGTTCAGTTCCGCACGCCGTTTTCGGCGGCCTACTGGAAAACCGCCGCCCGCGAAGCCGAGTGCCTGCCCATGCTCGTGATGACCGCGCTGTTTATCGCCATGCGCCTTGCGCTGAGCGGCGTGCGTATTCCGGTGGGCGATAATCTGTTCGTCTATGTCAGCTTTCTGATCTCCACCGTGGGTTCCATGGTCTATGGTCCGGTGCTCGCGCTCGCAAGCGGCTTTGCGTCCGATCTGCTTTCGTTCTTTTTGGTTTCGGACGGCTCCGCGTTCTTTTTCGGCTACACGCTGAGCACCATGCTCGGCGCATTGATCAGCGCGCTGTTCTTATATCGCACGCGCATCACCGTGCTGCGCATCGCGCTCACCCGTCTGTGCGTGGATCTCTTTGTGAATGTGCTGCTCGGCGCCCTGTGGAGCAGCATGCTGTACAGCAAAGGTTATTACTATTATCTGGCCAAAAGCATCGTGAAGAACGCCATTATGCTGCCCATCGAAATCGTCCTGCTGGTTCTGGTGCTTCAGCTGCTGGTGCCCATTGCCGCCCGCATTCCGGTAATTTCTCCGCAAAAAACAAAAAGAATTCCGGGGTTCTAAGATTATTTTGCCGCAAGGTCTGGTAAAATCGTAAAAAATATAGTATAATAGGATAACCAAATTGCAATCAAAATGGGAAAGGGTGCTATTATACTGATGTGCGGAATTATTGGATTTGTCGGCCATGAACCCTGCGCCGGAATTTTGCTGAACGGGCTGGAAAAGCTGGAATATCGCGGCTACGATTCGGCCGGCATTGCCGTGCTGGAACAGGGCAAAATTGAAATATTCAAAGAAAAAGGGCGCCTCGCCGTGCTCTCGGAGGAGATCCGCGGCGGCGCCGACCTCACTGCAACGGTGGGCATCGGCCACACGCGCTGGGCTACCCACGGCAAGCCCTCGCGCGAAAACGCACACCCGCACCGCAGCAACAACGGCAAATTTGCGATCGTGCACAACGGCATCATCGAAAACTATGCGGAGTTGCGCTCGGAGCTGATCGCACAGGGCTATGGCTTCACTTCGCAAACCGACACCGAGGTGGCGGCGGTGCTGCTCGAAGCCAATGACACCGGCGATGTGCTCGAAACCATTCGCAAAACGGTGGCCATGCTCAAGGGCTCGTTTGCACTGGGCATTCTGTGCGCCGACCACCCCGATGAGCTCTTTTGCGTGCGTCAGGCCAGCCCGCTCATCGTCGGCCTCGGCGCGCACGAAAAGCTGATCGCTTCCGATGTAACGCCGCTGCTCAACTTTACAAAGCACATTTATCAGCTGTCGGACGGAGAAATCGCACGGCTGACCGCAGAGCAGGTTTGGGTTTACGATTCCCAGCTGAATCCGGTCGAAAAGCCGGTCGTCACCGTGAACT
>CAKUME010000095.1 GCA_934667575.1 uncultured Eubacteriales bacterium
ATAATATCCAGCGCAGTGGCGATGAGCTCCTCGATTTCCTGCGTGGACAGCGATTGAATATCGATCAGGCTTCTCATAAAGTTACCGGCCTCCGATCCAGCTTTCGTCCGACGGGTTGTTGCGGAACGCAATCAGCCGGGCAATATCTTCTTTTTGAATATAATTTTCCTGCGCAGCGACCTCGGCAATGCAGTCAAAGTTCGTGAGACTCACATTTTTGACATGGGCATCTGCAAGGCGCTGGATGCCCTTTTGCATTCCGTAGGTGAAAATGCTCGCCACACCGAGCACGTTGGCGTCTGCTGCGCGCAGCACATCCACCACTTCGAGCACGCTGCCGCCGGTGGAGATCAGATCTTCCACCACAACGACCTTTTGGCCTTTTTCGAGTCGGCCTTCAATTTGGTTTTGGCGGCCATGATCCTTTGCACCGGAGCGAACATAACCCATGGGCAGTCCCATGATGTGCGCGGTGATGGCGGCATGCGCGATACCCGCCGTGGAGGTGCCCATCAACACTTCTGCATCCGGATATTCGCGGCGGATGGTCTCCGCCAGCCCGTTTTCGACGTTGGTGCGCACCGCAGGCGCGGTGAGCGTGAGCCGGTTATCGCAGTAAACGGGGCTTTTGATGCCACTCGCCCATGTGAACGGTTCGTTCGGGCGGAAAAATACCGCCTGAATGCTCAGCAGGTCTTTCGCAATCTGTTTTTGAATATCGGTCATGTTCAGCCTTTCCTTTCGCACAAAAAAGTTTGGAATGAAGTGTTTGGGGGTTATTCGCCCAGAAACTCGCGAACGCAGCGCTCATAGGCTGCAACCGGATCGGCTGCAGCTGTGATCGGCCGGCCGACAACGATATAATCGGAACCGGCCCGCCGCGCCTGCGCCGGAGTCATCACGCGCTATTGGTCACCGAGCGCGCCGTCGGCAAAGCGCACGCCCGGCGTAACGGTGAGAAACGACGCGCCGCAGGCTTCGTGCACCTGGGCCGCCTCCATCGGCGAACACACCACGCCATCGAGCCCGGCGCGCTGCGCGGTTTGCGCGTAGTGCATCACCACACGGTCGATCGGTTCACGAATGAGCAGATCGCGCTCCATGCGTGCCTGATCGGTGCTGGTCAGCTGCGTCACAGCAATGAGCAGCGGGCGCGTGCCGTCCGGCCGGGTCAGCCCCTCAAGTGCTGCCTCCATCATATCGGCGGTGCCCGCCGCGTGCACGTTCGTCATGTCCACATCGAGCGCCGAGAGCACATGCATTGCTTTTTTTACCGTATTCGGAATGTCGTGCAGCTTGAGATCAAGGAAAATTTGATGACCACGCGCCTTGATTTCGCGCACGATCTGCGGCCCTTCGGCATAGAATAGCTCCATGCCGATTTTCACAAACGGCTTGCGGCCGTGAAATTGATCCAGAAACTGCAAAACTGCGTCTTTGCTTGCAAAGTCGCAAGCCACGATGACATCTTTACCCATGATGTGCCCCTCCGATGATTTGTGTTAGGTCGTTGATTTGATATTTTTCCATCACGCCCGGCAGATCGTCCACAATTTTTTTGCACGCGAACGGGTCCGCCAGATTGGCTGCGCCCACCTGCACGGCCGTTGCGCCCGCGAGCATCATCTCGAGCACATCCTCTGCCGACGCCACGCCGCCCATGCCGATGATGGGGATGCTGACCGCTTCGTACACCTGATAAACCATGCGCACCGCGACCGGAAAAATGGCCGGGCCGGAAAAGCCGCCCATTTTGTTTGCAATCACCGGCCGTTGGGTGCGCAGGCTGATGCGCATGCCGAGCAGCGTATTGATCAGGCTGATGCCGTCGGCTCCGGCCGCCTCACAGGCGCGCGCAATGGCCGCAATGTCGGTCACATTGGGCGAGAGCTTGATATACACCGGCTTGGTGGTCACGCGCTTGACCGCGCGGGTGACTTCGAACGCGGACTCGGGGCTGGTGCCAAAGCTCATGCCCCCATGCTGCACGTTGGGGCAGCTCACATTCACCTCGAGCAGCCCCACCTGCTCCTGCGCGTCGAGTTTGCGGCAGGTTTCGGCGTAATCTTCCACCGAAAAGCCGCTGACATTGGCAATGACTTTTTTGTGAAAATATTTTTTCATTTCGGGCAGCTCATGCGCAATCACATGATCCACGCCGGGGTTTTGCAGCCCCACGGAATTGATCATGCCTGCCGTGCACTCCGCGATGCGCGGCGTGGGATTGCCAAAACGCGGCTGTGCAGTGGTGCCTTTGAACGAAAACGTGCCCAGGCAGTTGATATCATAGAGCTGCGCAAACTCCCGGCCAAAGCCGAAGGTGCCGCTTGCGGGAATCACCGGGTTATCAAGCGTCCAGTTGGACAGCGTGACGCGTGTGTTCACCATACGATCTCCTCCCTTTCGAGCACCGGGCCATCCACGCAAATGCGCTTGCTGCCGTATTTCGTTTTGCAGCTGCACCCCATGCACGCGCCAAAGCCGCAGCCCATGCGCTCCTCGAAGCTGTATTGCCCGCTCGTGCGCGCAATGGCTTCCACCGCGCGAAACATGGGTATGGGGCCGCAGGCGTAAAAGTAGGTATAATCCAGCGGCTGCATCACGTCGGTGACAAAGCCCCGGTGGCCGCAGCTGCCGTCGGCGGTGGCAACATGCACCGCCGCCCCCAGCGCGCGGAATTCCGATTCATAGAACATATCGCCCTGCGTATTGAAGCCGAGCACCACCGTTGGCGCTTTGCCCGCCGCGATCAGCCGTTTGCACAGTCCGTAGAGCGGCGGCACCCCCACGCCGCCGCCGATGAGCAGCGGGCGCGCGCCGCTTTTTTCCATGTTATACCCGTTGCCCAGCCCAGTGAGTGCATCGAGCGCCGCACCCGGCGCCAGCATGCTCATTTGCTGCGTGCCGCGGCCGACTACTTTGTAGATGATGGTCACTTCCCCGTCGCGCCAGTCGCACACGGAGATCGGGCGGCGCAGAAAGCAGCCGTCGAGCCGAATGTTGATAAACTGCCCGGGCGCAGTGATGGCAGCGGTATCGCCCGCAAGAACCATGCGGTACACATCGTTTGCAATGCACGTGTGCGCTTGGATGGTGAATTGGCTTTCCTGCATCGCATTTTCCTCCTTTGCCGGTCGTCAGGAATTGATCGTGGACACACGGAACGTGGTTTCTTCGAGCACATCCAGCAGCACCTTGACGGTGTCGAGCGCGGTGAACATGGTGATGTTGTTCTCGGTGGCCAGGCTGCGGATGCGGTAGCCGTCCGTCATCTGCCCCACCGAGCTCACGTCGCTGGTGTTGATGACATAGGTAATATGGCCCTGACGCAGTGCATCCTGAATTTCGTCGGAGCCTTCGCCGAGCTTTTTGAGCACACGGGTGCGAATGCCGTTTTCCTTGAGGAATTTTGCCGTACCGCTGGTGGCTTCGATGTTAAAGCCAAGGTTATAGAACCGGCGGATGAGCGGCAGGGCTTCGGGCTTATCTTTGTCCGCCACCGTGACGAACACGGTGCCGTAGTTGACCACCTGCATACCGGAAGCCTGAAGCGCCTTATAGAGCGCGCGGGTAAAGCTGTCGTCGTAGCCGATGGCCTCGCCGGTGGATTTCATTTCGGGCGAAAGATATGCATCGAGGCCGCGCAGTTTTGCAAACGAGAACGCCGGGGCTTTGACATAATGCCGCTGCTTTTCGGGCGGATAGAGGCTGAAAAAGCCCTGCTCCGGCAGCGTTTTGCCGAGAATGACGCGGGTGCCGATATCGGCGAGCGAGAAACCGGTCGCTTTGGAAAGGAACGGCACGGTGCGCGACGAGCGCGGGTTCACCTCGATGATATAAACCTTTTCGGACGGATCGACAATGAACTGAATGTTATAGAGCCCCACGATGCCGATGCCCGGGCCGAGGCGCTTGGTGTAGTCGAGCACGGTGGCCTTGACCTGCGGCGAAAGCGTGAACGGCGGATAAACGCTGATGCTGTCGCCCGAGTGCACGCCGGTGCGCTCAACCAGCTCCATGATGCCCGGCACAAACACGTTCTCCCCATCGCACACCGCATCCACTTCCACTTCGCGCCCGGCGATATATTTATCCACCAACACCGGCTTGTCTTCGTCGATCTCCACGGCATTTTTGAGGTAATGGCGCAGCATTTCTTCGTTGGCCACGATCTGCATCGCGCGGCCGCCCAGCACAAAGCTCGGGCGAACCAGCACCGGGTAGCCGATTTCGGCGGCGGCACGGATGCCGTCTTCGATATTCGTCACGGCCCGGCCTTTGGGCTGCGGGATGTGCAGCGACTCGAGCACCCGCTCAAACGACGCACGGTTTTCGGCGCGGTCGATGGCTTCCACGCCGGTGCCGATGATCTTTACGCCGCGGCGCTGAAGCGGCTCCGCCAGATTGATGGCCGTTTGGCCGCCCAAGCTGGCAATGACGCCGAACGGCTGCTCCATTTCGATCACGTTCATCACGTCTTCGACCGTGAGCGGTTCAAAATAGAGCTTATCGCTGGTGGTGTAGTCGGTGGAAACGGTTTCGGGGTTATTATTGATGATGATCGCTTCGTAGCCCGCTTCCTTGATCGTTTTGACCGCGTGAACGGTGGAATAGTCGAACTCCACGCCCTGGCCGATGCGAATGGGGCCGGAACCAAGCACAACGATCTTTTTGCGATTTTCGATCACCGCTTCGTTTTCGTCCTCATAGGTTGAATAGAAATACGGAATATAGCTTTCAAACTCGGACGCGCAGGTGTCGATCATTTTATACACCGGGAAGATATGCAGCCTGCGGCGCAGCGCAAACACCTCGTCCTCCGTCATCTGCCAAAGTCGGGCCAGATATGCGTCGGAAAAGCCCATGCGTTTGGCGGCATAGAGCGTATCGCGGTCGCCGGGATGGACCGCAACGGTCTGCTCCATTTCGACGATGTTGCGGAATTTGGAAAGGAACAGCATATCGATCTTGGTCGCATCGTAAATCACGCCCATGTCTTCGCCCAAGCGCAGCAGCTGCGCGATGGCGCAGATGCGGTCGTCGCGCCCCTCGCGGATATAATCGAGCAGCGCGTCCTCCGACCAATCGTCAAACTTGCGGGAATAGAGGTGCGTGAGCCCGGTTTCGAGCGAGCGAATGGCCTTGAGCAGGCTTTCTTCGAGCGTGCGACCGATGCTCATCACCTCGCCGGTGGCCTTCATCTGCGTGCCGAGCGTGTTATTCGCCGAAGTGAATTTATCGAACGGAAAACGCGGCATTTTGGTGACCACATAGTCGAGCGCGGGCTCAAAGCTCGCCGGGGTGTTGGCGATGG
>CAKUME010000096.1 GCA_934667575.1 uncultured Eubacteriales bacterium
ATATTGCGCTGTATCGCGTGTTCAAAATTTTCTCGCCGGATAACGCCACGCTGTTCTTGGTGCTCTCCATTCTGTTTTCGGTCACGGAGCCGTTCTTCCTGTTTGCGCTGCGCAACCGCACGCCGGTGATCCGCAGCGGCTTCGCCTATGGCGGGATGCCCTATGCCGCCCCCTATGCGCAGCAGAATTTTTACGCGCCCTACGGTCAGCCGCAGGCGCCGCAGCAGCCGCCCTATGCGCAGCCGGTTTCACAGCCGCAGAATCCCTATGTGCAGAACGCGCAGCCGGTTTCGCAGCCGCAAAATCCCTATGTGCAGAACGCGCAGCCGGTTTCGCAGCCGCAGGCGCCGCAATCCCCCCATTCGGATACCCCGCCGCAGGACCCGAACGCGTAACGAATACGAAATGCCAAATCCCGCCGGATCTAACTTCGGCGGGATTTTTTTGCGTTCGACACAACGGGGACAAAGGACGGCGGCGTACCGATTCCGGCGAAGCGCAAACACGGATTGCATTTCGGCGCGGAATCGGCTATAATAGAATGCAGCGCATTCCCGCCGAAAGGAGCCTTTGCCATGACCCTGACCGAAGAATTTATTTTGCCGCTGAGCGGCCTGCGCCGCCCCTCCGATTTTTTTCGCGCCATGCAGCACGCCGGTGAACAGCATCTGGCTGCGGCCGGATACCCGATGGACGCCATGCTGGCGTGCGGCCGCAGCTTAATGCTGTCGCACGCGGGCGTGCGGTTTTTGCAGTCGGATGCCGCGCCGGATTCGGTGCGCACGCGGATGCTCGGCGCACGCGGTGCGCATACGGAACGCGCGTTTTGGTTTTATCGCGGCAGCAAGCCGGTGGCGGTGGCGGCCAACCGGTGCTTTTGCATCGATTTGGCCACACGCAAGGTCGTGCGCCCCAACTGGCCGATGCCCGGTGCAGCGGCGCCCGCGCCGATCCGCCTGCGCCGTTTGACCATGCCCGAGCCGCGCGCGGCGTGCGGCGTGCGCGCGATCGACGATGGCTGCATCGACTACAACGGCCATGTGAACAACGCCTGGTACTGTGATTTTGCACTCGATGCGCTGGGGGGCGGCGTGCCGCGTGAAATTCAGCTGCAATTTATGCACGAGATTTTGCCGCACACCAGCGTTGCGCTGTTCCGCACCGAACGCAGCCACGTTTGCGGCACACAGGACGCGCCGGGCGAACCGGATCGCATTTGTTTTATTGCCTCGTGTGAATGGTAAAAAATGAGGACATTACGCCGAAGCGTACCAATTGAAGAATGCGCTTCCCGCGTATTTTCAGAGCGATTCGCGGCGCCCCGTTTGCTGAAGATTCGGCACGGCCCGCCGCGCGGATGCAAAAATTTTTTTGATTATATGGAAGAATGGAGCGATTTTGAAATGAATATGCAGCCCGAAATTATTTTGGCCTCGGCCTCCCCGCGCCGCCGCACCTTGCTGGAGGGCGCGGGCGTGCCGTTCTCAGTGGTGGTGTCGCAGGCGGACGAGGTGCTGCCGCCCGATTGTCCGCCGCGCACTGCGGTGTGCAAGCTGGCGCGCCGCAAAGCCGCCGCCGTGGCTGCCGAACATCCCGACGCATGGGTGATTGGCGCAGACACGCTCGTTTCGTGCGGCAAGCGCATTCTGGGCAAACCGCGCAGCACGCTGGAAGCGGAAGGCATGCTGCGCCTGCTTTCCGGCCGCACGCACCATGTGCAGACCGGCGTGTGCCTGGCGCTGCCCAACGGCACGCAGATCACATTCTGCGAGGTGTCGGCCGTTACGTTCCGACCGCTTTGCGAAGGCGAAATTCGCCGCTATGTAGCCACCGGCGAGCCGATGGACAAGGCGGGCGCGTATGCGATTCAGGGCGGCGCAGGTGCATTTGTGGCACGCATTTCCGGCGACTACGCAAACATTGTGGGGCTGCCGGTGGATCGGCTGCGCATGTTGCTGGAGCTGACCGGTGCGGTGCCGCCCATTCCGGACGGCGCCGAATAACCGCTGCGGCCGTGTTTCACATGAAGCCAAAGGCACATTCCGTGCGGTGTGCTTTCTCGTAAGCGCGCGGCTGATTGGAGCGTGCCGGTTTTTCTCCACATTTTCCACATTGTGAATGTGGAAAATGTGGAGAGTTCTTTTTGCGGCGATTTCTGCGTTTGGGCGAATGTTTTCCACCGATTCTCAGAGAAAAGTGGAAAATATCCGCGTATCCGCCGTAAACGGGAAGCGCAGTTAAATGATATTGCATTTTTTCTTGCGGCACCGCCGCGTGCATCACCCGATATGGCCGCCCCACTCGAACGCATTGGCGAAATCCGTTGCAGGAAAACTTGTTTCGCGCGGCACGCGTTTTCCACACCGTACGGAATAAACCGCGGAAAACGCAAATGCCGCCGTGCGCCCCATTCACCATTCGCTCACTCCGCTGGTTTGGCCGTGATTCACGTGAAACTGCTTTGATTCACGCCAGCAAACGTGCAGTGAGTGGATGGGGCTGCGAACTGTTTCCCACTCCCCCTTGCTGCTTTCCGAATGGACCATTGGGTTTGCGGCAAATCGTTTTTATGATCTGCAATTGAACCGGGTGCGCGGCATGCAAAAGAATAACGCAAAAAACCAACCCGCTGCGGAGCCGTTCCATGCGCCCGCGCGGGTTGGTTGTTTATTCTTCGTTTGCTCTCCGGCGGCGTTTGCTGTGCTTACTCCCGCCCCAACCGCTCGGCCAAATCGTGCAAATCGTCCAGATTATAAAATTCAATTTCCAGCGTGCCGCTTGTGCCGGTGCCCACCACACGCACACGCCGCCCCAATTGGCCGTTGAGCGCCAGTTCCACCTCGTCGAGATAGGTGTTGCGTGAATGCGCGGCCGGTTTGGTCTTTTTGCGGCTCAGCGACTTGGCCATGCGCTCCAAATCACGCACGGTCCAGCCCTTTTGCTTGGTTTGCTGCGCCACCGGCAGCATTTGATCCGCCGGAAACGCCAGCAGGCTGCGCGCATGGCCCGAGCTCAGCTCGCCGGTGCGCACCATGGTGAGCACCTCGCCGGGCAGCGCCAACAGGCGCATGGCGTTCGCCACCGCCGGGCGCGACTTGCCCACAATGCGCGCCACGTCGTCCTGCGTGAGCGAATAGGCGTCCATCAGCTGGCGGTAGCCCTCTGCTTCTTCCACGGGGTTGAGGTCTTCGCGCTGTAGGTTTTCGATCAGCGCAAGCTCCATCATCTCGCGATCGGTCATCGACCGAATCACCACCGGCACCTCAACCAGACCGGCCATGCGCGCCGCCCGCCAACGCCGTTCGCCCGCCACCAGCTGATAGCCGCCGTCCAACAGCGGGCGCACCAGCAGCGGCTGGAGCACGCCATGCTGCGCGATCGAATCGGCCAGCTCGGCGAGCGCCGCCTCATCAAATTCCTTTCGCGGCTGATCCCGGTTCGGTTCAATTTCGTTAATTTTCAGTTTCACGGTGGTGCCTTCGTCCACCAGTGCGTTTTCGGTAAACAGGGATTCCAGCCCTTTGCCCAATCCGCCTCTTTTTGACGCCACGCTGCATTCTCCTCTCTTGTTTGGCTTCCATTCTTTTGCTCCCACGCCTGATATTGTTTCACGTGAAACGCAAATTATTGCGGCCCGCCCGCCGCAATTTCGGCCGCAAGCTCGCTGTAGGCCAGTGCGCCCTTACAGGTGCGGTCAAAATACATGATCGGCTGCCCAAAGCCCGGCGCCTCCGACAACCGCACCGAGCGCGGAATCACGGTGTGAAACACCTTGCGCGGAAAATATTTTTTGACCTCTTCCACCACCTGCTGCGTCAGATTGAGCCGCCCGTCGTACATGGTGAGCAGCACGCCTTCGGTGTCGATTTTGGGGTTATAGGTGCGCTTCACCAGCCGAACATGGTTCATCAGCTGCGACAGCCCCTCGAGCGCGTAGAACTCGCACTGAATCGGCACCAGAAACGTGTCGCACGCACAAAGCGCATTGAGCGCCAGCAGCCCGAGCGACGGCGGACAATCGATAAAAATGTAATCGTAGTTCCCGCGCACCGGCACCAGCGACTGGCGCAGCTGCATTTCGCGGTGCGGCAGATCAATCATCTCAATTTCCGCGCCGAGCAGCACGTTGGTGGCCGGAATGAGATCGACGTTTTCATAGGCTGTGTGCAGAATGATCTCATTGCTGCGCGCACCTTGCACCAGAATATCATAGGAGGAGCTTTTCAGCCGGGACTTATCCACGCCCAGCCCCTGGGTGGAATTGCCCTGCGGATCCACGTCCACCAGCAGCACATGAAACCCGCGCGCACCCAGCGCGGCGCTCAGGTTCACGCAGGTAGTCGTTTTGCCCACGCCGCCTTTCTGGTTGATGACTGCAATAACCTTGCCCATGTTGTTCTCCGTCCTTCCCAAAACTTGCGGCAGCCTGGTTTTTTTCGCACAAAAAACGCCGTTTTGCCGCTAACCATTAAAATTATAGCACAAAACAGCGTCTGCAACAAGAGGAAATTGTGTTTTGGACCGGGAATTTTTTTGCATTTGCGCAGAGAACGGAGTTTCACGTGAAAGAAAAACCGTGCCTCAAAGCGCACCCCATTCGATATCTGCGCTGCACCGCAAGCAAACGGCTTGCGGGCCGCTCATTGGGAGCACTACCAATCGCATGGGGCGGTTTCCCCGTTCGGATGGATTGCCCATGGCGGGGTGGGCACGGTGTTGGGATACCATGGCATGTGCCCCGGCACCGCTGCCGCAGGCGGATGCTTTTGCGGGCCGCGCATTGGGGAACTGCCAATCGCATGGGCCGGTTTCCCCTGTCGGATTTGCCCCGGGGTGCGGACGCAGTTTTCGGATGACATGGCATGTGCCCCGGTGCCCACGCCCTCTCGCCGAAACGATTGTTCCGGCATATTGTTTTTTTTGAGAAAAGGCATCATGCGTTTTTTCGCGGGATGCCGGAAACAAAACAAACCGTCGGCCTTGTGCGCATTGTGCACAGCCAACGGTCTTTCATTCTCCTGTTTTCGCTCCGCCCGGTCAACCGGAGGCGGTTCTCTTTTTTCGGCCGGGCTGCGTCTGCATCGCTTGGCCCGGCATTTTGATGATGTGCTTCACTTTTTATTCTGCGGACGGCCGATGAGGCCGCCTCTGCCGCAAATGGTCCCATTGGATTCCGATCTGCTGCAAACCCGCCGGGGGCAAACATCCGCATTCGGCGTGAGCCTGCTTTCATTCCGGGCATTTATGTTTCCATCCCGACCGTTGCGCACCGTGTTCTGGCT
>CAKUME010000097.1 GCA_934667575.1 uncultured Eubacteriales bacterium
GAATTTGCTCCAACGTCATCATAAACCGGTCTGCTCCTTTATTTTGAATTGATGGTTCATTTGCCATCGACACGCCAAATTCCGCGCGTGGGTTCCTGCACCGGAATTTTATGCATATTTGCCTGCACGAAGGCTCAGCCGCTGCTTTTTGGTTCGCGGGCCAAGCGCGTCGATGCGGAATTTGCCTTCGCCGCGAATGGCGATCACATCGCCCTCCGCCACCGCGGCGTCGCTTTCGGTGCGCACCTCGCCGCTGCACGAAACCAGCCCCCGCGCAATGCGAGACGCGGCCTCGGTGCGGCCGCAGTGCGCCAGCGCCGCCACCACGCAGTCCAGCCGCGCCGACGCCACCGTGGTGGAAATGGGCGCGAGCGCGGGCGGGGGCGGCAGCACGGGGTCGGCCGCTTCGGCGGTGTGCACGCCCTCGCGGCCCACGCGGTCGAGCTGCTGCGCCAAATGCGCCGCCAGCTCGCGCCGCACAAACAGCACCGCGCGGCCGTCTTCAATCAGCAAATCGCCCACTGTGTCGCGCTCCACGCCAAGCGCCATCAGCGAACCGAGAAAATCCCGGTGCGTCAGCCCCGCGCCGCGGCGAAACCGCACTTCGAGCGCCGAAATGGGAAACCGCGCCGGGTCGGGCGACTGCTCGGGCGGAAACACGCCGAACACCACGCGTTCCGCGCCGCAAAAGCCGCCCCAAGCCAGGGCCGACGCACCGGCGCCCGCTTCGCGCGCGCAAAGCGCCGCCTGCGACGGATCCAAAAATCCCACGAAATAGGGCCGTCCGCGCAGCGATGCCTGGCGCACCGCATCGCGCACGCGTGCAGTCAGCCGTTCTGCGTCCGTCTGCATCATCAGAAGTAGACGCCGCTGTTTTCCAGCTCATCCAGCACGTCGTCGCCCGTGAGGTCCACGTTATACGGCGTAATGATGTAGGTGCTGGTGGCCACACGCTTAATTTTGCCGCCGTTGGCGTAGGCCACACCGCTCAAAAAGTCGATAATGCGGCGCGAAACGTCTTTGTTCGTGTTTTCAAGATTCAGCACCACGGTGTGCATTTCGATCAGTTCATCGGCCACCGCGCGGGTTTCGTCGCCAAAGCTTTCCGGCTTGGAGAGCACCACCTGCAGCTGCGCCGTGGCGTGGATGTTCACCACCTTGTTGCCCGAAGCGTCAATGCGGCGCGGCGCGCGGGTGATCGGCTCCTCGTGTTCTTCCTCGGCGGGCGCCTGCGTGTTCTCGCCTTGTCCCTCGTAGGTTTCATCGTCGTCGTCATCGTCGGTCCAGATGTTTTTCAGCTTGTCCATAAATCCTGCCATTGGAATGATCCTCCCTGTTTTTCCGAATTGATTTTTTCATGCCCGGCCGCATCATTTGACCGGATACTGCCGTGCGCCAAACAGCGCGGAGCCAACCCGCACCATCGTGGCGCCCTCGGCGATGGCCGCCTCATAATCGTGCGACATGCCCATGGAAAGAATCTGCATATATACATTATCCGTTTTTTTGGCCTGCATGTCAAGGAACAGGCGGGACATCTTTGAAAAATATTTATGAACGTCCGCTTCGTGCTCACAAACCGGCGGCACCGTCATCAGTCCGCGCACGGTGAGCATGGGCAGCGCCGCCGCCTGCGCGCACAGCTCCTCGAGCTGCTCGGGCGCCACGCCGGACTTTTGCTCCTCGCCGCCCACGTTCACCTCAATGAGCACGTCCATTGGGCGGTTGAGCTTGGTGCACACGCGGCTGATCTCCTGCGCCAGGTGCAGCGAATCCACCGACTGGATCATGTTCACCTTGTCGGCCACCTGCCGCACCTTGTTCGTCTGCAAATGGCCGATCATGTGCACCTGCACGCTGCTGAGCGCAAGACGGTCATATTTTTCGCACAGCTCCTGCACCCGGTTTTCGCCAATGTGCGTCAGCCCCAGCCCGATCACATGATTGATCACCTCGGGCGGCACCGTTTTGGTGGCGGCCAGCAACGTGACCTCGCTGCGGCTTCGCCCGGCGTGCGCCGCGGCCGCTTCCATTCGCTCCTGCACACGCTTCCAGTTTTCTTCGGCGGCCGCGCAGCGCGCGGCAAGTTCCTCAATTGATGGGTTTTCCGTCATAAAGATCCTTCCCTTCCGTTATCACCTGATCGTACTGCTTGAGCATCGGCGTGCTCGACGAGGGTTCGGCCGTGCTGTCGCAGATCACCACGCTGTCGCCCCAAAAAATCGGAGCCACCTCGCGAAAGCGGATCTGCTCGCCATAGATCACATACACGCCCTGCACCTCCACCTGCTCGGTGGCGGAGGTGCCGTCTTTGTTCCATACCGTTTTGGTGCAGGTCTGTTTATGAATGGCGCTGCGGTTCACCTGAAGCCCCGAATAGCGCTGCAGCTCGAGCTGCACCGTGCCGCTGCGCACCGAAACCAGCGCGCCGCTCATGGTGTCGCCGCGCAGGATCACCACCGCGTCGCCCTCAATGCCGTTGGCGTTCACGCGCTGCACCGTGACCGGAATGCGGTCGTTCGTGTTCGGCAGCGACACGCGCACGCGTGTGCCGGCTTCAAACCGCCGTGCGTCCGACGCCGACAAAATGCACGCCGCATACCACACGTTGCTCGGCGCGAGCTTGCCGATTGCATTTTGCGGCACCGCATCGGGCTGCATGGTTCGCAGCTCGTCGGCGGTGTACTGCGCGAGCCGATCGGGCATGAGCTTTTGCTCCCAGCCATCCGGTTCGGCGGAAAAATATCCCGAAATCGGCGCGGTGATCTCGCCCACCGGCGATGCGGTTTCGGCCTTGAGCGATTCCGCCTGCGCTTCCAGCGCGGCGATCTGGGCCGAAAAGTCGGTCCATTCGCCGGTCACGATCTGCTTTTGGCTGAAATAGAGTCCGAGCTTTTCGCGGTCGTCGGTCCACGACGCCGTTTCGCCCCGGTTGCGGCTTTGCAGCATGGCCACGAGCTGATTTGAAATTTTTTCGGTCATCGCGGAGGGGTGCACGCCGCCGAGCGCCTGCGCGTTGAGCGCCTTGAGGTGATCGAGCTGCGTCTGCACGGTTTGCAGCTCGCGGTAGGCGGTGATGCTGCGCTCCGCGGCATACACCTGCGCCACCGTGCCGCCCTCGGCCACCTTTTCACCGTCGGCGGCCGCATAGCGCAGATAGCCGCTCTGGTCGGCAGTGAGCACCTGCTCGCCCCGGATGAACCAGCACGGCACCTGCACCGCGTCGGAATAGGTGGTTTGCATGGCGATCTCGGTGGGATAGGTTTTGCCGGTGCCTTTGTACACATGATACCCCACATACACGATCAGCAGCAGCGACACGAGCGCGGTGCAAAGACTTTTCATTCGGTTCGACATGCCGGCGTTCCTCCCTTCGTCCAGTTGAGCTCTGCGCGCAAAATGCGCTCCGCTTCGTCGGCCAATGCACCCGGCGCGGGATAATCCTCGGCGAACAGCCAGTGCACGCGCGCATCGCGCCGAAACCAGGTGAGCTGGCGCTTGGCATAGTGCCGGGTGGCGCGCTGCAAACGCTCCAGCGCCTCGGCGCGGGTGCACTCGCCGCGCAGATACGGCGCAAGCTCTTTGTAGCCAATGGCTTGCAGCGCCGTTTGCGCGCTGGGCGAGGCCAGCGCGCGGCGCGCTTCGTCCTCGAGCCCGTCGGCCATCATTTGCTCCGCCCGGCGGTCGATCCGCCGATATAGCGCCGCGCGGTCACGAAAGCTCAGCCCGATCATCGACAGCCGCCACGGCGGCGGATTTTCGCGCGAGCGCCGCAGCTGCTCGGTCATGGTCACACCGCTCAGGCAATAGATCTCAATCGCGCGCACAATGCGCCCGAGGTTGTTCGGATGCAGCCGCGCGGCGGATTCGGGGTCAAACTGCGCCAGCTCGCGCAGCAGGGCTTCGCCGCCCTCACGCCGGGCCCGCGCCGTGAGCTCCGCACGCAGCGCTTCGTCCTGCGGCGACTCGCTGAAGCTCAGCCCGTCGGCCAGCGCGGAAATATAAAGTCCGGTGCCGCCCGCAACAATGGGCAAATGGCCGCGGGCATCAATTTCCGCTGCAATGCGGCGCGCCTGCCGCACATATTCCGCCACGCTGTACGGCTGCGCCATGGGCACACAGCCCATTAAATGGTGCGGCACGCCCTCGGTTTCTTCGTCGGTGGGGCGGGCAGTGCCAATGCGCAGCTCGCGATAGAGCTGCATGGAGTCCGCCGAAATAATCTCGCCCCCCAGCCGGTGGGCCAGCCGCACCGCAAGCGCAGTCTTGCCGGAGGCCGTCGGCCCGGCGATCACTGCCAGCGGAATTTTGGGTTGTTCGGGTTCGCCCATGGGCCGAACCTCCTTTCTGAACGAAAAACGGTACGCCGCGGATTATTGGATGCGACCGAATTGCTTTTCGAGCTCGCGCCGCTTCATCGCCAAATAAATGGGCCGCCCGTGGGGGCAATAGCGCAGCTCGGGATGGTCATGGAGCGTTTGCGCAAGCGCGAGCAGCTCCTCGGGACGCGTGTTGTCGCCGGCTTTAATGGCCGCGCGGCACGCCACATTGTGCAAAATCCAGTCGTCGTGCGCGGTGGTGAGCTCGGTGCGGTGCGCAAGCAGGTGCGCCGCAATTTCGATCAGCGCGCCCTCCACATCCGCTTCGGCAAACGACAGCGGCGCGCTCCGCACCAGCAGCGCATCGTTGCCGAATTCTTCAATTTCAAAGCCCGCCACACGCAGCGCGCTGCGGTGCGCAAGCAGCACGGCAGTTTCCTCCTTGGCCGGGTGAATCACTGCCGGGGTGAGCAGCTGCTGCGCGTAGCGCGCGGCATGGTCGCGCTTGAGCCGCTCGTAGAGAATGCGCTCGTGCGCGGCGTGCTTGTCGATAAAAATCACCTCGTCGCCCGCTTCGAGCAGCATGTAAGTAGAAAACAGCTCGCCCACAAACCGCAGCGGCGTGGGCCCATCCGCGCCGGGCAGCACGGTCTGTGCAGGTGCAGACGAATCGGGGGCGGGCGCTTGCGGCAGGGGCGCCGCGGAATCGTCGGTGGATTGGGCGGGCGACGCAGGCGTTTTTGCCGCACCAAGCGCACCGGCCGGCTCATCTGCGGGCACCGACTGCGGGCGCGCCGCGGAATCGTCGGTGGATCGGGCGGGCGGCGCAGGCGTTTTTGCTGCACCAAGCACACCGGCCGGCTCATCTGCGGGCACCGACTGCGGGCGCGCCGCGGAATCGTCGGTGGATTGGGCGGGCGGTGCGTCGGGCGCGGCTGCCGGTATGCCCA
>CAKUME010000098.1 GCA_934667575.1 uncultured Eubacteriales bacterium
GAGCTCAAGTTCATCAAGGACATCGTTGTCCGCACGGCGGACGCGCTCATTCAGGAGGCGGGCGTGGACATGAAGTACCACGTCGGCACCATGATCGAGATCCCGCGCGCCGCGCTCACGGCCGACGAGATCGCCAAGGAAGCGGACTTCTTCAGCTTCGGCACGAACGACCTGACGCAGATGACCTTCGGCTTCAGCCGCGACGACGCCGGCAAGTTCCTCGGCGCGTACTATGATGCGAAGATCTATGAGAACGATCCGTTTGCGAAGCTGGATCAGAACGGTGTGGGCAAGCTGATGGATATGGCTGTGAAGCTCGGCAAATCCACCCGCCCGACCCTGCACTGCGGCATTTGCGGCGAGCACGGCGGCGACCCGGTTTCCGTGGAGTTCTGCGACAAGATCGGTCTGGACTATGTTTCCTGCAGCCCGTACCGTGTGCCGATCGCTCGGCTGGCGGCGGCGCAGGCTGCGATTCGCGATCAGCACTAAGCATCGCGTAAGCGCGTAAAGCGAAGATAAGCGAATCAAACGGCCGCACCACTTGACTGTGGTGTGGCCGTTTTTTGTATTTCGATCAGAAAAACGGCAAGGCCGGTCGTCCTGTTTGGATGGCCGGCCTTGATATATCGCTACCGATGACGGTATTGCCCAACAAAGATGCGGCCATGGGGAATGGTTTTCCGGCATCGCCCCAACCGAGGCGGTTCCGCCCTTCAATCGTGTTTCGGTTTGAGTGGTAGAAAAATTCACAGAAGTATGCTATAATCATTCTGCTTGTGAGCAATGAACCAAAATGCGATGGGAGTGTTGGTAGGGTAGAGCTCAGAAGGGCACTTGCTTCCGATGCGGAAGCGATATTGGATTATTGCAGGGCCGTTGGTGCAGAGTCCGAGAATTTGACCTTTGGCGCAGAGGGTGTTTCCATCATGCCGGAAAAGGAACGGGAGTATTTGGAGAACATCCTGCACTCGGATCAGCAACTCTATCTGGTGGCGGTGGATGACGGTGAGATTGTCGGGACAGCCGTGTTCTCCAGCTTCCCAAAGGCCAGACTTGCACACAGAGCGGAAATCTGCATCTCCGTCAGAAAAGCCATGTGGGGCAAACACATCGGGACGCGCTTTATGGAGAAGATCTTTGATTTTGCCAAAAACACTGTCGGAACGGAAATCATTTCGCTGGAGGTTCAAAGTGACAACGACCGGGCGATCGCACTATATAGAAAATTCGGCTTTCAGAAGATCGGAATATTTCGCGGCTTCATGAAAATAAACGGCCAATATGTGAGCTGCGATATCATGGCTTTGCCGGTATATATGGGCAGTCAGCCCTAACACGCCAATTCCGTTTTTGAAGGGAATCGTATGGTATTTGAACGTATTACCACACCCAAGCACCCGCTTTATGCCGATGCGGTTGACCTTTATCAAATCAGCTTTCCCCTGCACGAACAGCGCGAGCACGCGTCGCAGATAGAAATCCTCACGAATCCGGAATATCATTTTGATGTGGTCCGTGACGGCGACACGTTTGTTGGAGAGGTTTTGTATTGGAATATCGGAAACGCCCGGCTATATTGAGCCTTTCTGCGTTTTGCCCGCCATGCGGAACAAACACTACGGGCAGAAAATCCTCGCGGCGCTGCAGAATACACCTTTGATTCTGGAAATTGATCCGCCCGTGGATGAGATCTCCATTCGGCGGAAAGGCTTCTACGAACGCTGCGGTTTTGTTGCAAATTCGTATGTTCACATTCATCCGGCCTATCACCGTGGGAATGCGGGGCATGCGCTTGTGATCATGAGCTCGCCGAACATATTGGAGCCGGATAAATATGAACGGTTCAATCATTATCTGCAAAACACAGTCATGAAGAATACATGGTAAAGCGCAGTTGCCAAATTTTTATTTACGGAGGGAAGAATCAATGAACCATATGAATCGATTTGACGGCAAAGGCGAAATTTATGCGAAGGCCCGACCGAAATACGCCTTGGGGCTGTTTGATTATTTGAAAAATGCGCTGCACATTCCGGCCGGCAGCGTGTTCGCGGATGTCGGCTCCGGCACCGGAATTTTCACCGAGCAGCTGCTGAATTGCGGCTATCGGGTTTTCGCGGTGGAGCCAAACGCGGATATGCGAAAAAAAGCGGAAGAAAAGCTCACTTGTCACGCGAATTTCGTTTCCGTTCCCGGCAATGACGCCGACATGAAGCTGCCCGACCACAGTGTTGATTATGTCACGGCGGCACAGGCATTCCACTGGTTTGACGCCGAAGCGTTCCAAAAGGAATGCCGGCGCGTGCTGAAGCCCGGCGGAAAAGTGATCCTCGTTTATAATTCCAGAGATGAGCAAGCCGCCTGCACAAAGGCACTTGCCGCTTTGCGGCGCAAATATAATCCCGAATTTCATGGGTTTTCAAACGGCATCAGCCACGAAAAATGCATCGCCTTCTTTGCGGGAAAATGCGGCGTTTTCCGCGCCGAAAATACGCAGACGTATGACCGGCAGGGATATATCGACCGCGTGCGTTCTTCTTCGTATTCCTTAAAGGAAAGCGATGACCGATACGCGGAGTATCTGAACGAGATCAACGAAATTTTCGATCGCTATTCGGAAAACGGCCGGATCTCCGTGCCGGTCGAAACGGTGGCGTATATCGAAACGGTTGCACGTGAGGGCGAGCCGCGCATCCAGGCGCCCGCCCATGGCTCGCAGACGCAGGCGGGAGATATTTGACGCAGGAGCTGACACATTCGCCAAGCATGGTAATTACAAGAAATCGGAGTGACCGCATATGATTGATCGAATTCAAATTCGCGGAGCGAAAGTGCACAATCTGAAAAACATCGATGTGGATATTCCACTGGGCAAAATTGTGGGCATTGCAGGCGTGTCCGGCTCCGGAAAATCCTCGCTGGCGCTGGGCGTGCTGTATGCAGAAGGCTCCCGCCGTTATCTGGAAGCCCTTTCCACCTACACGCGCCGCCGCATGACGCAGGCATCCAAAGCCTGTGTGGATGAGG
Organism: uncultured Eubacteriales bacterium; assembly: GCA_934667575.1. Taxonomy (GTDB): domain Bacteria; phylum Bacillota; class Clostridia; order Oscillospirales; family Acutalibacteraceae; genus RGIG4076. The sequence goes on from CAKUME010000098.1 coordinate 3,031, forward strand.
TGCTGTATGTGCCCGCCGCACTGGCATTGCATCAGCGCCCCGGCGTGCCGGGCATCCGCAGCACCTTCGGCACGGGAACCGAGCTGCTGAACAGCCTGCGGCTGATGTATTCCCGCCTGGCCTGCCATCGCTGCCCTAACGGACATTACCTGAAGCCCTCGCTGCGGGTCGCCGCAGGCAAGGAACTGGTCTGCCCGGAATGCGGCGTGCATTTTTATGCGCCGTCTGCCGAAGAGTTGGCGTTCAACTCGCAGGGCGCATGCCCCAAATGCGGCGGCACAGGCAGCATTTGCACCGTGGACCCGGCCACTCTGGTGCCGGACGATTCCCTTACCATCGACGAGGGCGCCGTTGCGCCGTGGAACAGCCTGATGTGGTCACTGATGACGGATATCTGCCGGGAGATGGGGGTGCGCACGAACGTGCCGTTCCGGGAGCTGACGGACAGAGAAAAGGACATCGTGTTCCACGGCCCGGCGGAGAAAAAGCATATTTTCTATCACAGCAAAAACACCAATCAGGCGGGCGAACTGGATTTTACCTATTTTAATGCCGTTTACACCGTGGAAAACGCCTTGGCCAAGGTCAAAGACGAAAAAGGCATGAAGCGGGTGGAAAAATTCCTGCGGGAGGACGTTTGCCCGGAGTGCCAAGGCACACGCCTGTCGGCCGCGGCCCGTGCGCCAAAGCTGCGGGGCATTTCGCTGGACGAAGCCTGCACCATGACGCTTTCGGAGCTGGTCGCATGGGTGCAGGGTGTGCCGGACAGCCTGCCGGAAGCGATGCGCCCCATGGCGCAAAGCATTTGCGAATCGTTTGCAGGCACGGCCAAGCGATTGATGGACTTGGGGCTGGGCTACCTGACCCTGGATCGCGCGGCGTCCACGCTTTCCACCGGCGAGCGGCAGCGGATGCAGCTGGCCCGCGCGGTGCGCAACCGCACCACCGGGGTGCTATATGTGCTGGACGAACCGTCCATCGGGCTGCACCCCTCCAACATCGTGGGGCTCACCGGCGTGATGCAGGATCTGGTGGCGGACGGCAACTCCGTGATTTTGGTGGATCACGACACGCAGATTCTAAAGGAAGCGGACTGGATTGTGGAAATGGGCCCGGAGGCGGGCGCAAAGGGCGGCCATGTGATTGCACAGGGAACGGTGCCTGCCATCGAGACGGACCCGGCCTCCCAAATCGGGCCGTTCCTTTCCGGCAAGGCCGAAACCAAGCTGCGCGCCTGCGCCGCAAAAGAGGAGCTGTTTGCCAACGGAGTCGTCCACCTTTCGACCGGAACCATCCACACGGTTCGGCCGTTGGACGTGGACATTCCCAAGGGGCGGCTCACCGTGGTCACCGGCGTGTCCGGCTCCGGCAAGACGACCATGGTGCTGGAAAGTCTGGTGCCCGCGCTGGAGGCGCAGATCGACGGCAAACCGCTGCCGGCGCATATCCGCGCGGTGGCCGCCGAGGGGATTCGCCATATGAAGCTCATCGACGCCACGCCCATTGGGATCAATGTTCGTTCCACGGTTGCCACCTATGCCGGCGTGCACGACGAGCTGCGCAAGCTCTATGCCCGGTCGGCCGCCGCCAAAGAAAAAGGCTATCGGGCCGGCGATTTTTCCTACAACACCGGCGCGCTGCGCTGCCCCGGCTGCGACGGTACCGGCGTTGTGAGCCTGGATGTACAGTTTTTGCCGGATGTGGACATTCCCTGCCCGGATTGCCGCGGTTCCCGCTATGCAAGGGCAGCCTACGAAGTGCGGCTGACCAACAAGGCACAAGAAAGCGTCTCCTTGCCCGAGCTCATGGACATGGATGTGAACTCCGCCATCGACTTCTGCAAGGATATGAAAACCGTCAGTCCAAAGCTGAACGTGCTCCGGCAGCTGGGCTTGGGCTATCTGACGCTGGGCGAGGAAACGCCCAGTCTGTCCGGCGGCGAAGCGCAGCGGCTAAAGCTGGCCAGCGAGATCGGCAAAACACAGACAGATTCCGTTTTTGTGTTCGACGAGCCGTCCATTGGGCTGCATCCGTTGGATGTGCAGGTGCTGCTTGGCGTTTTTCAGGCGCTGCTGGATCACGGCGCAACGGTGATCGTGATTGAGCACGATTTGGATGTGATCCGCAACGCCGATTATGTGATCGACATGGGGCCGGGCGGCGGCGATGCAGGCGGCCAAATCGTGGCGAGCGGAACGCCGGCCCAGATCCAAGCGAACCCA
>CAKUME010000099.1 GCA_934667575.1 uncultured Eubacteriales bacterium
GTGTACACATTAGCACGAAACCCGGATTTTGAAGAAAGAAGGAATTCCCGGTGCCCAAGCAAGCCAAAGGAAAATCAAGCGCGTCGCACACAAAAAAGCCGACAAAAAAACGTGCGTCCACCGCCAAAAAGAAAAAAGCGCAGCAAGCGCGGGGCGTTTCGCCGCAGCAGCGGCAGCAAATAGCGCTGATCCTTTTCGTTACAGCCGTTTTTTTAATATTTTTGATTTGTGTTTCCGGCGAAAAACTTTGGCTGGGCCTACATAATGTGGTTTTGGGCCTGTTTGGGCACAGCGCGATCTTGTGGCCGATTTTGCTGCTGTATATTGCCATCACGATCTCTTTTGAAAAATCACTGCGCAGTATCACCGGCAAGCTGTGGCTTTGTGCAGCGTTAATCTGCATGGTTTCGTCCACATTCTTTTTCTTTACCTATTCGGACAACGGTCTGCCGTTTTGGAATCAACTGGGCGCGCTGTATACCGACGGTTACACGCGGCACGGCTCCGGCTTGCTGAGCGGGCTGGTCGGCATTCCGCTGGTTCGTGCATTCGGGTTGACCGGCGCCAAAATCGTGGGAATATTATTGGATTTTCTGCTGTTGATGCTGCTCACAGCTGATGCGCTGGATTGCCGCCCCGGCCAAAGCCGTTGGCAAAACCGCCTCCGATTTGATGAACGAGCCCGCACCCGCTGCCGACACAGAAGCCGATTCTCACCGCAAACGTTCCGCCATCGATATTCCGCTCGACGGAGATGACGAGGCCGCAGCGCCGCCCGCGCCGTTGAGTCGGCCCAAAGAAAGCCGCAAGCAAAATGCCGGGCCGGAAACACTGTCGCACAATCCAAAGTTTGAGCAGCTGCACGAGGCGTTCAACGGTACAACGCCCACAATCGCAAATTATGAGCCGGATGCAGTGGAACCGGAAATGCCGGCCGACACATCTGCACCGACGGAAGCGCCCGCAGCGCCGGTTTTGATTCAGCCTGCATCGGAAGAAGACGAAGCCGGACTGTCGAGCGTGATGCGGGCCATTGAACAAATGGAACAGCCCGCGCCGGAAGCGAAATCGGCACCGGCGGAGGAAACGCCTGATGCTCAGAACGAACTGCCTGCGGAGCGGCTCGACCCCAATCAGTCCACGATGATTCCGGACGCAGAGCCGCAATACCGTTTTCCGCCCATCACGCTGCTGGAGGAAGACAAACCGCTGGCCAACCGCGCGGACAACAATGCGCTGCTGCAAGCCACCGGGGAGCGGTTGATTGCGACGCTGAAGAGTTTTGGTGTGTCCGCCACCATTTTGAATATCAGCCAAGGCCCGGCGGTTACGCGCTATGAATTACAGCCGGCGGCGGGGGTGAAAATCAGCCGAATCACCAACCTGGCGGACGATATTGCGCTGAATCTTGCCGCTGCGGGCGTTCGAATTGAAGCGCCCATTCCGAACAAGGCGGCCATTGGCATAGAGATCCCGAATCGGCAGACGAGTGTGGTGCATTTGCGCGGGCTGGTGGATTCCAACGCGTTCGCGCAGGCCAAAAGCCGATTGACCGTCGCGCTTGGCCGCGACATTACCGGCAACATCACGTTGGCCGATCTCGCCAAAATGCCGCATCTGCTGATCGCCGGTTCCACCGGATCCGGTAAGTCGGTGTGCATCAATACGATGATCGTGAGCCTGCTTTACAAATCCACACCGGAAGAGGTGCGTTTTTTGATGGTGGACCCCAAGGTGGTGGAGCTGGGCGTGTACAACGGCATTCCGCATCTGCTGGTGCCGGTTGTCACCGACCCGCGCAAGGCGGCCGGCGCACTGAACTGGGCGGTTGGCGAAATGCTTGCGCGGTACAAAACCTTTGCCGACACGGGCGTGCGCGATTTGCCCGCATATAATCACTATGTGGCCAAAAAACAGCAGGAGGATCCCGCCTGCACGCTCAAACCGATGCATCAAATCGTGATTATTGTGGACGAGCTCGCCGACCTGATGATGGCCGCGCCCAATGAGGTCGAGGACGCCATTTGCCGTTTGGCCCAGATGGCGCGCGCCGCAGGAATGCATTTGGTCATTGCAACGCAGCGCCCGTCGGTGGACGTGATTACCGGTGTGATCAAGGCCAATATCCCCAGTCGCATTGCTTTTGCCGTTTCGTCGCAGGTGGATTCGCGCACGATTTTGGATGCCAGCGGCGCAGAAAAACTGCTCGGCCGCGGCGATATGCTGTTTGCACCGATCGGCGCAGCCAAACCAACACGCGTGCAGGGCTGTTTTGTCAGTGAGGAAGAGATCGAGCAGGTGGTTTCGTTTATCAAAAAATCCGCGGAATGCGAATACGATAAAGAAATCGCCGACGAAATTGAGCGCCGTGCGGTCACCGAGAAAAATACCCGATCGAACGAACACGAAGCGGAGGAGGAGGACACCGACCCCATGCTGGATGATGCGGTCAAATGCGTTACCGAGGCAGGTCAGGCATCCACCTCGCTGCTCCAGCGCAAGCTTCGGCTGGGTTACGCGCGCGCCGGGCGGCTGATTGACGAAATGGAAATGCGCGGTGTGGTCGGTCCGCATGAGGGCTCCAAACCGCGTCAGGTGCTGATGTCCTACGCGCAATGGCAGGAGCGGAATCGCCCGCGCGTGGAAGATGAATCATGAAAATTAGTGAAAAGCAACGGCAGTTTCGACGCGTGCAGGCGTTTCGCTCCGGCGTACGCCGTGTGTTGGCGATTGCATTTGTGCTGTTTTGCGTGGGGCTCTCGCTGAACGATGCCTTTCATTGGGTGCCCGGATGGACCTGGCACGATGTATTTGTTCGCTGCGGTATTCACGAAACGCCGAGCAGTGATTGGCCCTGCACGGTGCGCGCGATGAACGTTGGCGCTGGGGACTGTTTTCTGATCCAGTGCGAAGGGCAATTCGTAGTGATCGATACCGGTACCGAACCGTCCGCCGAGCGTGTGGCCGCCGATTTGATCCGGCTGGGCGCGCAAGAGCCGAATTATCTTTTTCTTTCGCATTATCACGACGACCACACCGGCGGAATTTCCGCTCTGTGCAAGCATTTACGACCGAAAACCATTGTTGCGGGCGTGCGCACGGCGGAACAGCAAAGCGAAGAATACCGACGGGTACATGCCGTTGCCCAGGCTGCTCAAATTCCGATCCAGTATGCGTCGGCGGGGGACAGCTATGCGGCGGGCCCACTGCAAATCGAAGTGCTGGCGGATGGCTCCTTGCTCGACTCCGAAAACGACCGTTCGCTGGTGTTGCGTGTCACTTATCAGCATATTTCCATGCTGTTCACCGGCGATATGGAAACCTTGGCAGAGCAGGCGCTGCTGCAATCGGGGGTGGATGTTTCCGCCGATTGGCTGAAAATTGCCCACCATGGCAGCAAAACCTCCACTTCGGAGGAATTTCTCTCCGCCGTTTCGCCGCGCTTTGCGGCAATTTCCTGCGGGCGAAGCAACCCGCCGGACGAAGCAGTGCTGCGCCGGCTGCATACCTATCCGGTTCCGTATGTCCGCACCGATTTGCATGGCGAGACGCTGTTTGCAACAGATGGCACCAATTGTGCAACGTTTACCGAAAATTCATGATTTTGCTCTTGCATTTGTCGGGCAAAATCGCTATAATAATAATAAATCCCAAAAGGATCAGGAGAGGGACCCCATGAAGTATTTAACTGTGAATCGATTCGAAGGAACCTATGTGATCTGCGCCGACGATGATGCAAAGCTGTTTGCCATTGAAAAATCGGAAGCGCCGGCCGGAGTGCGCGAGGGCGATGTGCTTGCAATCAGCGATGACGGGCAGCTCTCGGTGAGCGAAGCCGAAACCAATGCGCGCAGGGCAAAGAAGGCGTTCGGCCGCAAATAATCTGGATTTGCGCAAATTTTCTTTTTTACTTATTCTATCAAACAGAATTCGGAGCGTGTCACCATGAACAAAGTAACCTCCTTTCGGTTGGGAATTCGCATTTTTCTGTCGATGCTGCTGGCCGGTGCCACCGGCATTCTGCTGAGCTTTTTGCTGATCGGCATCGTGGATGCCAAATGGGCGCAGATTCTGGTGCAGACCATTATTTTGCTGATTTATTATTCTGTGATTTACAGCACCGCGTGGAAGGACGGCTACACCGAAATGAACCGGGTGCAGTGTGGGTTTTCCACCTTTGATCCGTTCAAGGGGCTCAAGGCCGGGCTGTTTGCAATTATTCCATCGTACCTGCTCTGGGGCCTGATGGTCGCGCTGAGCATGTTCCATGTGAATTTTGACGGAATCTATCGGATCATCAATTTCTTTGCCATTTATGTAATCAATGCCTTTATGGATCCGAATCTCGCGGTGCAGGATATTCCGTTTATCAAGCTGCTGTTGTCCACTTGCTTTATTGCATTCATTCCGCTGCTGACGTTTCTTGCATATTTTTTGGGGTACAAGCGGTTCTCGTTTATGGAGCTGTTTGTGTTCAAAAAAAAGGCGAATGCGCCCACCCGAGAATCCGCCAGTCGGATTGGAACACGCAAATAAAACGGTTCGTTCGCGTATAATAAAAGCACCTCTGCTCATAGGTTTCTTTGAGGGTGAGGTGCTTTTTTATGAGTCAAAGAACGATTCATCGCGTGGTTGGATGGATGCTGATCGTTGCGGTGGTGTTGTGTGTGCCGTTGGTCGGATTTCGGCGCGCCGTTCGCGCAACGGCCCAGTCCATGGAGCGCCCGGTGGTCATTCTGGATCCCGGCCATGGGGGAATAGACGGGGGCGCAACCAGCGCAGACGGGGTGGTTGAAAAAGATATTAACCTGGCCATTGCGCTGCAGCTGCGCGAATTGCTGCAAATTTCGGGATTCTCGGTTGTGATGACGCGCGAAACCGACTGTTCCATCCATGATCCCGGCGCGACGACGATTCGACAGATCAAATCAACCGATATCCACAATCGTTTTCGCATGATGCAGCAGTATCCGGATGCGATTTTTATCAGCATTCATCAAAATCATTTTACCCAAAGCAAATACAGCGGGGCGCAGTTTTTCTACGCCCCGTCCGGAGCAGGCAGCAAAGCGCTGGCAGCGTGTTTTCGCACGGCGGTGCGTGCGCAGCTCCAGCCTGAAAACACCCGCGAAATCAAGCCATGCGGCAGCAGTGTATATT
>CAKUME010000100.1 GCA_934667575.1 uncultured Eubacteriales bacterium
CCTGCTCTCCAAAAGAAGCATAAAAAATCGAGTGTTCATAACATCAAATCCGTTATGAACACTCGATATGGTTGCGGGGGAAGGACTTGAACCAACGACCTTCGGGTTATGAGCCCGACGAGCTACCAACTGCTCCACCCCGCGATATCTTGCACTCAATCAACTGTGCAAGATGTATTATAACACGGTGCCGCCGCGTTGTCAAGCAGTTTTGCAAAAAATAATGAAAAACCGCCGGCCGCGTTCCGATATTCGATCGCTGATCGCGACAACCGACGATGAAAATCGAAAAAAGACCGAAATTACTCTTTGTTTCCCGTGATAAAGTAATCGCAATATTCTCCGCCGTTTGCCAGCGTTTGTTTTCGGTGCAATACACCGTGCTGGAGGGTGATCATTACTTCATCCAGCTCACAAAACAACGGCATCAGCTCGGGAACGCCCAGCTTTTCGGTATAAATGCAGATGGGACAACGGGTGATGCGGTAGTAGCATGCGCCCTCATACGGCTGCCCGACGAAATCCACCTTGAAGGAAGTCGGATATGTTGCTTCTTTTTTCGGCGTGTACCACTTGGCGTACCTGACCACGCTCTTTTTATTTTCCGCCTTGCCTTTGTCGGTGTTCAGGTCGGTTTTTGCAAAGTACCACTGGATGTGATAGAGCGAGCGGCGCATCATCTCCTGCACCGTCTTGGGCGGAATTTGCTTCTCGCTTGCCACATAGGGCGCAACGAAAGCAAGCGCAAACAGCTCATTGTACGCCATGGGGTTGTCGTCGCCAATGTCGTCGGCCTGCTCGACCAGTTTCCGATAGACCTTTTTGCTCTTTTTCATGATCTCCGCCGCATACGCTTTGCCGTATGCCTCCGCCAGCACCTTTTTCATGGGGCGTTGGAACATCCAAAAATAAAAACCGTTGTATTTCATATCTTGTCGCCCTCCGTGCTTGACCGGATCGATTCAAAAAACGCAGCCCAACCGCCGAAGTGATAAACCATCAGCGCGTTCATATACTTTTCGGCGGCCTCGCGGTCGGGGCATTCCGCTACGATCCGGCGGTAACTGTCAAACTGTGCGGAAATTAAAAGCGCGAGCAGCCGGTCGTCCACACCGGCAAAGCCCGATGCGCGAAAAAACGCTGCGCTTTCGCGGATCTTGCTTTGCACGATTTCGTCGAAGCAGTGCTCAAAGCCGCTTCCCGCACTGCGGCAGAGGAGCAGCACCGCTTCATCGTAATGGTGAAAGATCAAATGCAGGATTGCCGCGGATTCGTGCTGCATGGAGGGTTTCAGCCCTGCGAGAAAATCTGCGCCCGTGCCCGAATGATAGTCCGCCTTGGTGTTTTGAAACAGCGTGCGGATCTCATCCAGCAGCGGTTGAAGCAGACACCCGAACAGTTCGTTTTTCAACTGGTAGCGCGTTTGAATCGCGCCAACGGTCGCGCCGGCCTTTTCGGCAATCTTCCGAAGTGATGCACCGGCATAGCCTTTTTCCCCGAATTCTTCCCGAGCGGCTGTGATGATCTTATCGTCGAGTGCATGGTCTCTGAGTGCCATCGGTTCGCCTCGCTTTCTGTAATTACACTGTAATTGATTATACTGTAATTACAGCGCAGCCGAATGCTTTTGTCAAGCGAATAAAAAAATACCACCGCGATTTTCATAGAATCACGGTGGTATTATGGTCCGAGTGGCGAGAATCGAACTCACGGCCTCTTGAACCCCATTCAAGCGCGCTACCAAAACTGCGCTACACCCGGAAATTTCATTCCGGGATATATTATATCATAATCCGGGCATTTGTCAAGCGTTTCGTTCAAAATTCATCGCGCACGGTGTACGAAATTCCGGCGGGCACCGTGAGCTGCGGCGGTTCGCCCTGCACCAGGCGGCAGCAAATTTCGCCGCGCGGGGTGGGAAACGTGACTTCGGCGTGCTGCAGCCCCCAAAGCCGCGGGGCAAACGACACGCGCGCAAACCCCGGCTCCTCCATGCGGAACCAGGTGATCAGCTGCGGCAGCGCCCATGCGGGGCAGCCGCCCCAAGCGTGGCTGTGGTCAAACGCATAACCGGGCGTGGGGGCGTACCAGCCTTCCGCCAGACCTTTGGTGCATGCGCGCACCAGCGGCCGGTAGCGGTCGAACAGCGTGAGCCCGAATTCCTGCGCCACGCCGGTGTGCACGGCGGCTTCCAGAATAAAATTCAAAAAATACGGCTGTACCGGCGGCAGCGCGCTGTGCTCGTCGCAAACGGTGCGCACCAGCCGCGCGGCTTCCGACGGGGGACACAGGCCATAGAGCGCCGCCAGCGTGTTGGCATAGCGCGAAAAGTGCACAATGGGCGGATTTTCGGGCTGCCATTGGTTCGTTTGCGCCGCGGGCGTGGGCAGCCCATCGATATACAGCCGGCGGCCGGGATTCCAAAAGCAGCGGTGAAACGCCGGTTTCAGCACCGCGCACCGGGTGCGCCAGCGGTGCTGCGCGTCGTCGAGGAAATGCTCGCCGGTGCGCTGCAGCGCCTCGGCGAGCGCAATGGCATCGGTGAGCGCCTTGTAATAAAACGCATTGAGCACCGTTTGCCCCAGCGCCTTGGGCGGATGGTGCAGGCTGTACCCCTCCGCCATCATCCAGTCCACAAACATATAGTCCGGCGGATGGTCGATGATGCCGTCGGCATTGCAATAGGTTTCAAACCGCCGGAGCAGCCGCGTGAGCGCCGGGGCGCAAAAACGCACCAGCTCCGCGTCGGCCGTCCAGGCGTACACCAGCCGCAGCCACTGCACCCAAATCAGGCTATACGCCGTGTGGAACATTCGGCCGTCGTTGCATTCCAGCCAGCGCGCGGTGCGGCGAATGTCGGCCGCCGCCAGGCTCATGTCGCCAAAGGTGAACGCGGTCATTTTGGTTTCGATGTAGTAATCGCCCGTGCAGGCCAGCATCTCCTGATGCAGCGGGCTGTCGAGATGGATGCTCTGGCGGCAGATGCGCAGCGTGTGCTTGCACACGTCATAAATGCGGTCGAGCTCCGGGTCGCTCGTGCGCAGTGTGCCCTCGGCGTCGGTGGGATAGCAGGTGAAGTCGAGCAGCGGCTCCACGGCGACCTCCGCGCGCGCATGAACCACCTGAATATGCAGTTCGCCCACGCTGTATACGCCAATGCTGCGGTATTCACCCGCCCCGGCAAAGGTGAGCGTTTGCTGAACGGTGGGCTTATCCGGCGTTTCACGCGCTTCCAGTGTGAGCCGGCACGCGCCGTTCACGCGCACGCCAATGTGCGCCGTGTAAATTCGATCGTAGTCGGCCCAAAGCGTTTCGCCGGGGTGCAGCGGGCGGTTCGGTTCCGTGCGCGCCGGGGTCAGCGGCTGCGTGTTCAGCATACGCTGGTCGGCGTCGAGCAGCGTGCGCGCGTCGCCGGTTTCGGCGCAGGGCGCCCATGCGGGCATCGGGCGGGTGCCGTCCCATTCGTTGGGCGCGATGTACTGCGGATTGAGCCGTGCGGCCCAGCGGCCGTCGGTGCCAAAGCGCTCCGTGCTGCCGTCGCGATATTCCGCTTCGCCGGATAGGTAAAATCCGCCCCGCCCGGCGGAATATTCGGCCCAAACCTGCGGCGTGAGCCGCACCTGTGCAAAAAAATTCAGTTCCTTTTCGGCAGCGATGCAGGTGTAGCGGTTGGCAAAGTGCCACGGCAGCGCCGAAAACGTGAGCCAGTCGCCGCCTGCGCACACCGGCCCCTCACCCACAAACCGGCCGTTGAGCCACAGGCGGAACACCGTGTCGCCGCTCACACGCAGCCGCACGCGCACCGGCGCTTCCCGCAGCGCCACGGTGCGGCAAAATTCGGCCACACCGTAGGGCGCGCCCGCCCGAACCTCCTTGGGCGCAAGCATCGTGCAGAACGTGCGCTGCATGTCCGGATGGGTCGTTGGGTCGAGCCAAATCCATTTTGCATCCATATGAATCCTCCGTTTTTTTGCTCCGTTATTTCATTGCGCTCAATGCCCGTGCGGCGTGCGGTGCAGCTGGCCGCGCTCGGCGCCGCGGTCGGCGCGCAGCAGCCCGGCGAACACCACCGCGAGCGGCAGCTCCGCGCCCCAAATGCCCCGCGCCCCCGCGCGCAGGCACACTGCGGCCGACACCGCCGCCGCCGCGGTGAACGAGCCGAGCATCAGCAGGTGCATGGCACACCGGCGCGCCTGGTCGCGGTCGCGGCGGCGCAGCAGGCGCACCAGATGCACGCCCGTCTGCCGCAGGTGGCTCGTGCAGAATGTGGTGGCCATGGGCACACGGTTGGCCGCGCGAAACGTGTTGAACTGCATCGATGCGATAAAATTCACCGCCACCTGGCAGATCTGCGGCGGCGCATCGTCCGGCACAAAGCCCAGCGCCGCCACAAACACCATCTCGAACGCCACAAAGAACGTGTCCCAGCGCAGAATGCCGCGCCGGTTCACCCGGCTCGGCAGCGCCTCCGACACCACCGTGCCCAGCAGATACGCCGAGATGGGAATCAGATAGTAGCCCGCGCGCCGCAGCTCGCCGCGCCCCAGCGCCACCGCCAGCAGCACAAAGTTCGCCGTTTGCGCATTACAAAACACGCCGCCGCGCAGTACAAAGGTATAGGCGCCCAAATAGCCGCCCACCGCGATCATTACCGCAAACACCCACAGCTTTTCGCACTCGAGCAGCGGCTCCGTTTTGTGTTCTTCCATAATTGGAACAATCATCCCCCAAATCTCAGGTTTATTTTATCATTCGCTTTTCCCGCTGTCAAGGCAAAATTCGACGGTGCAGGCGGGTGATTCGGCAAAAAAACCATGTGCTTCCGCCCATCGGAATTCGACCGCGCTTTGTGCGGTGGCATAGCACGGTTCGGATTTGTTGTTATTTTGCATGAATTCTAAATGGATTATTCGTCATTTAGCCGGGATGTATGGATATATCCACGAAAAAGAAGATTTGGATTTGACATTCCGCACAGCGTGCCGTATAATAGAACCATCGAAAACAAAACCGGATGCATTCATTCACCCGGCAGGTTCAAAAAACATCATCGCACATTATTCCATATTATATTCACACAATATCTACTGCGAAAACAACAGACAATGGCGCCTGGCAAAGGGC
>CAKUME010000101.1 GCA_934667575.1 uncultured Eubacteriales bacterium
GCTGCAGGCATATCCGATCCAAGGGGGCGAATCGCGCATTCCGCTTTTTTCGGAGGTGCTCGCGGAGCTGGACGGCGCGCCCGTGGTCGTTGAGCTCAAAAGCTACGGCTCCAACGGCGACACCTCGCTGTGCGAAGCGGCGTGGCCGCTGCTGGCGGCCTACAAAGGGCCGATCTGTGTGGAATCCTTTAACCCGCTGATGCTGCGCTGGTTCCGCCGGCATCACCCGGAGATGCGCCGGGGCATTTTGGCCATGCATTACCGCGATGAAGTCGCGCCCGCGCTGCGCGTGCCGCTTTCTGCGCTGCTCACCAATTGCCTCACCCGGCCGGATTTTGTCGCCTATCGCATTGCCGACGGGCGGGCGCTGTCGCTGCGGCTTTGCCGCCGCATGGGCGCAGCAACGCTCGGCTGGACGGCGGAATCCCCCGCCGACGCCGCCCGCGCGCAGGCGCTGGGGTTTGACAACGTGATTTTTGAGCAGTACGACCCGCGCACATTGAACACCGCAAAGCCGGAATAATCCCCCGCATCCCGCGCGTTGGGCTTGCAGGATGCGGAAATATGTGCTACAATAAATTCCGGTTGTCATTGTTTACGGAAAAGCGGTGCAAAAATCTCGATGAAAACATTTGAAAAAACGCTGCGCGACGCATTTGTCTGCTCGCTGCCGGTCATGGCCAGCTATCTGCTGCTGGGCGTGGGGTTCGGCGTGGTGGCGCACGCCAACGGCCTCGGCGTGGGCTGGGCCGCGGCGATGAGCCTGTTTATCTACACCGGCGCCATGCAGTATGTCACCATCGACCTGATCGCCGCCGGCGCGTCGCTCCTGTCGGCCGCGCTGATGACGGTTGCGGTCAGCGCGCGCCATGTGGTGTACGGCCTGTCGATGCTGGGGCGCTACCGCGGCACGGGGCCACGCAAGCCCTATTTGATCTTCGGCCTGACCGACGAAACCTACTCCATGCTGGTGAGCGCCCCTGCGCGCAGCGACGGCGGGCGGTTTGACTTTTGGGTCACGCTGCTCACTCCGCTCTCTTGGGTGAGCGGCACGGCGGCGGGCGCGCTTGTGGGCGAGGTGCTGCCGTTTTCCACCGAGGGCATCGACTTTGCAATGACGGCGCTGTATGTGACCGCATTTGTGAACCAGTGGATGGCCGCCAACGCGCAGGCCAGGCAGGCGGACACGCGGCTGCCGGGCGCAAAAGGTTTTTGGGCGCGGCACTATAACGCGCTGTGGGGCACGGCGGCGGCCATGGTCTGCCTGCTGGTGTTCGGGCCGTCCAAGTTCATCATTCCCGCGCTGGCACTCATTACCGCGGGGCTGTTTGGCGCATCGACGCTGCGCCGCGCCAAGGAGGTGCAGCCGTGAACGCATCCGTTTCGCCGATCTATGTTGGTGCAATGATCGCTGTGGTGGCGGCCGTGACGGCGCTGCTGCGGTTTTTGCCGTTCTGGGCATTCGGCGGCAAGCGCCCGGTGCCGCGCGCGGTGGCCACGGTGTCCAACGCGCTGCCCCCGGCGGTGATGGGGCTGCTGATCGTGTACTGCCTGCGCAATTTGTCGTTTGCACGCACACTCACGCTCCATTTCGGCACGGCGGCGCTCACCGTGCCGGAGATTGCTCCCGCGCTGCTGTGCATTGCGGTGGTCGCGGCGCTGCAGGTGTGGCACAAAAACACCGTGCTCAGCGTGTTCGCGGGCACCCTGCTCTATATGCTGCTGATCCAGCGGGCATAAAAAAACGCGCCGTCCGAACAAAATCGGCGGCGCGTTTTCTGCCGTGCAGGCATTTCGGCGCCGATATGGCTTGCAATCTGCGCGCCGGTATGATATACTCAAAATAAAAAAGACGAAGGATGATTGCAATGCGAAACTTGACCATTCAGCGAGCCAAGTGCTTTGTGGGCTGTGCGGCAAAGGTGAAAATTTATATTGAAAGCACGCAGCCCGAAACCACCATCAACGGCGTGCCGGTGCAGCTGCTCGGCACGCTCAAAAACGGCGAGGAGCAGAGCTTTTTTATTCCGGAGGAACCGGTGCGCGTGTTTGCGGCGTTCGATTCGCTCTCCCGCAACTACTGCAACGACTTTGTGCCGCTGCCCGCCGGCAGCGAACCGGTGTTTTTGAGCGGACGCCCGCATTTCAGTCTGGCTTCGGGCAACGCGTTCCGCTTCGACAATGTGACCGACCCCGCCGTGCTTGCGGCGCGGAAGCAGAACAAGCGCAGCGGCGCCGGGGTGCTGGGCATTGTGTTTGCGGTGGGCATCGCGGCGGGCATTGCCTTCTCGGGGGTAAAAGCGCTGGTGAAGTTTGCCGCGCAGCCCAAGCCGGAGCGGCCCGCGTCCTCGGCGCAGGAGGCGTCATCGTCGGCGCAGAGCACCGCACCGGTGGACGCCGCGCCGCAGCCGGCCACGTTTGAAGCCGACGGCCTGACGCTCACGCTCACCGACGCGTTTGAAAAGCAGGACGCGGCGCAGTTCACGCTGTGCTACGCGACCGACCGCGTGCTGGTGCTCGCGCTGCGCGATGCGTTTGCCGACACCGAAGGGCTGAGCGACTATACATTGGCCGACTACGCCGAGCTGGTGCGCCAAAACACCTGCGACGATTCCGTTCCGCTGGAGCAGGACGGCACGCTGCCGTATTTTGAATATGAATACACCGACGACGGCGGCACGACCTACGACTACTTCACGGCGATGTATCAAGGCACCGATGCGTTCTGGATCGTGCAGTTCGTGGCGACCGCCGACGATTACGACGCGTTCCGCCCGCAGTTTGTGGAATGGGCGCACGCCGCCGCAGTAAAATAAGCGTTTCCCGCACAAAAAGACAAAAAAATGACCGCCGCCCCGGCGCAGGAATCTGCCGGAGCGGCGGTCGTGTCTTATTTCAATCTCCGCGTCCCACGCAGGGGCGCGCGCGGAGGGCAAAAGGAATGAGCCGCGCTCAATCGAACAGCGCGCGGTAGATGCGCAGCTCGTCGTCCGCCGTGACCGCGCGGCGCGTGTTGGCCGGGCTGCCGCTGGCCAGCGCGTCGGCGGCCATTTTTTCTGCATGGGCCAGAAAATCCGCCCGGTCAATGCCGTATTGCGCCAGCGTGGGCACCTCGCACACGGTGCAAAGCTCCCCCAGCGCCCGCACGAACGCGGCGGCCGCCGCGGCATCGGAATCGCTGCCTGCGGCCGCGTCCACCGCACGCCCGAGTGCCGCAAACCGCGCCTGCGCTTCGGGGTCGGCCTGCGCCGGATCCGCCACCCCTGCGGCAAACGCCATGCAGCGGGGCAGCAGCATCGCGTTCGACAGCCCGTGCGGCACATGATAGAGCGCGCCAATGGGGCGGCTCATGCCGTGCACAATGGTCACGGACGAATTGTTGATCGCAATGCCCGCTTCGAGCGCGGCCGAAGCCATTTCGCTGCGCGCGCGGGCGGCTTCTTCGGCCGGCACCGCACCCGCGGCCGCACTGCGGTAGGCCACCGGCAGCCAGCGGAAAATGCGCGTGACCACCGACACGCAAAGCGCATCGGTGAGCGGCTGCGCGCGGCGGGAGGTGTAGGCCTCCACCGCATGGGTGAGCGCATCGAGCCCGGTGGCCGCCGTGACCGACTTGGGCGCGTCGGCGCCCAGCGCGCCGTCCACCACCGCAATATCCGGCAGCAGGCACGCGCCCTTGAGCAGCATTTTGATGTTGCGTGCGGTGTCGGTGATCACCGTGAACTGCGTGGCCTCGGAGCCGGTGCCCGCCGTGGTGGGAATGGCGATCATGGGCGGCAGCGGCAGGTCGATGGTCCGGCCGTAGTAATCGCACACGTTTCGCCCGCTCGCCGCAGTCACGGCAATGGCTTTCATCGAATCGATCGGGCTGCCCCCGCCCATGGCGATCAAAAAGTCGCAGCCCGCGTCGCGGTAGGCCTGCGCGCCCGCCGCAATCATCGTGTCGTCCGGCTCGCCGGTAATGCCGTCGAACACGGCGTAGTCCACCTGCTGCGCCGCAAGCAGCGCTTCGAGCCGATGAAACGCTTCGAGCTGCCGCACATGGCGCCCGGTGACGATCAGCGCCCGTTTGCCGCACGCCCCCACGCGCGTCCCCAGCAGCTCCAGCGCGTTGGTGCCGGACAAAATGAGTTTGGGGATGAAAAATGCCTGTGCCAATGAAATCCGCTCCTTTTGTGTGATTTGCATCTTGCATGGATTATCATACCATACCAAACGAAAAAATCCAACCCCCGGCGCTTAATCTTTGTCCGCCTTCAGCACCGCGTTGAGCATCACGGTGGCGCCCTCGGTGCAGTGCTTCACCGAAGAAAACTCCGGCTCGCAGTGCGAAAGGCCGTCCTTCGACTGAACAAAAATCATCGTGGTGGGCAGCATATAGGACGCAAACTGGGCGTTGGGGGCGGAGCCGGGCAGCGTGGCATACATATTGGCTACGTCGTCGGTTTCAATCACGGCGCCGATCGCGGTCATGCGGCGCACGAACTCATTGCGCGCCTGAATGGCTGCGGGCGACAACGAATAGCGGGTGATGCCGCCGTGGCCGGCGTCGCCAAACTTCGAAAAAGTGGAGATTTTATCCTGCATACGCGCTTCGCTGCAAGCGTACATAACGATCAATCCTTTCATTATCGATTCAAATCCATGTTTTTTCGGGCTCAGTCCGCATTGGGGCGGCGCGCGCCCTCGAGCAGAAGCCACACGTCGCTCGCCGAAACGCGGAACGCGGCGGACTCGGTTTCGTCGGCGGTTTCAAAAATCAGCATGAACTGACCGTCCCAGTCGGACACCGTGGCGCCGGTGATGCGCGAGCGCACGCCGAGCTTTTGCTCAAACTCCGCGCGCGGGCGGGTGAAGCCGTAGATCACGCCGCCCCACGGCACGGAAAAGCTCAGCTTTTTCACGCTTTCGGGCTTCAGGTGAAATTCCAGCGGAATTTCGGAAACGCCGCAGGGCAAATGCCGCAGCTTTTGCGGAATCAGCCGCGTGCGGTCGGCGCTGAGGTAATCAAACAAATTGCCGTCGCGCGTGTTGCGGTAATGATCCATGCTTGCTCCGCCTCCCCCTTACCCGATCATCCGGTCGGCCAAATCGAGCACTTCGTGCGGC
>CAKUME010000102.1 GCA_934667575.1 uncultured Eubacteriales bacterium
ACACCGTTCCGATTCCAGAAGCAGGTGGTGGCGGCAGAGGTAATGGTGATGCCGCGCTCCTGTTCCTGAACCATCCAGTCCATGGTTGCATCGCCGTCGTGCACTTCACCAATCTTGTGGTTAATACCTGTGTAGAACAGAATACGCTCCGTGGTGGTGGTTTTGCCGGCGTCGATGTGAGCCATGATACCGATGTTACGGGTCTGTTCGAGAGATACCTGTCTCGGCATAATGTAATTTCTCCTATCTTACGGGTTGTTATGCGGCAAACCGCCGGGCACAACACCCATGCGATGCTTGCAGCGAAATGACCTGTCCGCGTTCCGGATGGACAGGATCGGAAAAATGGGTAACCGGAATTACCATCTGAAGTGAGCGAACGCCTTGTTGGCCTCGGCCATCTTGTGCGTATCCTCGCGCTTTTTGAACGCGCCGCCGGCGCCGTTGGTGGCGTCGATGATCTCGTTGGCAAGGCGCTCCTTCATCGTTTTTTCGGAACGGGCGCGGGAGTAGGTGGACAACCACCGAAGACCCAGGGTCTCTTTTCTCTCCGGGCGCACTTCCATCGGCACCTGGTAGGTGGCACCGCCCACGCGGCGAGCCTTTACCTCCAGCACCGGCATCACGTTTTCCATAGCCTGCTCAAAAACCTCCAGCGGGTCTTTGCCGGTTTTTTCGGAAATGATGTCGAACGCACCATAGACGATCTTCTGGGCAACGCCCTTCTTGCCGTCATACATCACGTTGTTGATGAGTCTGGTGACCATTTTGGAATTATAAAGCGGATCGGGCAAAACATCACGTTTTGCGATGGAGCCTCTTCTTGGCACTTTACTTCCCTCCTTCACAGAAATGATATCATAGGTACTCGAAAGCGACAAACTCTCGTAGGCCAATACAGAAGCGATCTATATATAATAAACGCTGCTGCATTGATGGCAACGAATGCATTTTTTACACTACTGAATTTTGTCTTACTTTTTGGCCGCACCGGCCTTGGGGCGCTTCGCACCGTATTTGGAACGGGCCTGCATTCTCATGGCGACGCCCTGTGCATCCAGCGTTCCGCGGATGATGTGGTAACGAACACCAGGAAGGTCCTTCACACGGCCGCCGCGAATCAGCACCACGGAGTGCTCCTGCAGGTTGTGGCCGACGCCGGGGATGTAGGCAGAAACTTCGATGCCGTTGGACAAACGGACACGAGCGATCTTACGCAGAGCGGAGTTCGGCTTTTTGGGGGTCGCGGTTTTCACCACGGTGCAGACGCCGCGCTTCTGCGGAGAGCTCTGATCGATGGCCGCGCGCTTTTTGGAGTTCCATCCTTTGAGCAGCGCAGGCGCCTTCGCCTTCTTCTCCACGTCTTCTCTTCCTTTGCGAACCAATTGGTTAAAGGTTGGCATAGTACACCTCCTCAGTAAAAAAATATTTTGTTCGTGACGGGGCCGCTTGCCGCGCAGAACGCTAAGAAGTATGCACCGATTTGCATCGGTTTATGCACGCATTCCGTGAATTCTGCACAAGGCAGGAAGCAATGAGCCTCCGCAGACCCCACACGATAACTATTTTATCACACTTTGCCCCTGCTTGTCAAGCGTTTTTTCGCGTTCTCATGCGGTTTTTGGGATATTTTCGCGCACAAAAGGCCGGAGCGGCAAGCGCTCCGGCCCAAGCGGGAATTTTTTGGTTTTCCGCACGTCCAACCGCATCTTACTGCGCGTTGGCCGGGGCGGTTTTGGGCACATCCACGGTCACAATGTTCGCGTAGGACTTCATGCCGGTGCCGGCGGGGATCAGCTTGCCGATGCAAACGTTTTCCTTCAGGCCGAGCAGCGGATCCACCTTGCCCTTGATCGCCGCGTCGGTGAGCACGCGGGTGGTTTCCTGGAACGACGCCGCCGACAGGAACGAGTCCGTGGCCAGCGAGGCTTTGGTAATACCCAGCAGCACCGGCTCGCACTCCGCCTCGCGCAGCCCGGTTTCGCCCGCGGCAATGCGCGCGCGCACCGCGTTGTTGGCGGCAATATATTCGCTCTTGTCCGTGAGCAGGCTGGGCACCAGGTTGGTGTCGCCCGGATCGGTCACCTTCACCTTGCGCATCATCTGGCGCACGATGACTTCAATGTGCTTATCGTTGATATCCACGCCCTGCATCCGGTAGGTGCGCTGCACTTCGCTGATCAGGTAGTTTTCCACCGCAGCCGTGCCTTTGATGGCAAGGATATCGTGCGGGCTCATCGAACCTTCGGTGATCATGTCACCCGCTTCGAGCGTTTGGCCTTCCTCCACGCACACGCGCGAGCCATAGGGGATCAGATAAGTGCGGAAGTCGCCGGTTTTGGTGTCGGTGACGACCACATGACGGTTGCGCTTGATCTCCTGGAAGCTCACCACACCCGCGATTTCGCTGATAATGGCCAAATGCTTCGGGCGGCGGCCTTCAAACAGCTCTTCCACGCGGGGAAGACCCTGCGTGATATCTTCGGCGTTGGCCACACCGCCGGTGTGGAACGTACGCATGGTCAGCTGCGTGCCGGGTTCGCCGATGGATTCAGCGGCGATGATGCCCACCGCTTCACCGATCTGAACACCCTTGCCGGTGGCCAGGTTGGAGCCGTAGCAGCGCATGCAGATGCCGGACTTGGCCTCGCAGGTCAAAATCGAGCGGATCTTGATGTGGGTCACGCCGGAATTCACGATGATATCGGCCTCGCGGTCGTTCATCAGCGTATTGCGCGAAACGAGCACTTCGCCGTTTTCGTTCGTGAAATCTTCCGCCAGATAGCGGCCGATCAAACGCTCGTGCAGCGACTCAATCGTTTCCTTGCCTTCCTTAATATCGAAAATTTCGATGCCCTCATGGGTGCCGCAATCTTCTTCACGCACGATCACTTCCTGCGACACATCCACCAGACGGCGGGTCAGATAACCGGAGTCGGCGGTACGAAGCGCGGTATCGGCCAAGCCTTTGCGCGCGCCGCGGGACGAGATGAAGTATTCGAGCACGTTCAGGCCTTCGCGGTAGTTGGCGCGAATCGGCACCTCAATGGTGCGGCCCGAGGTATTGGCGATCAGGCCGCGCATGCCGGCCAGCTGACGGATCTGCGCCATGGAGCCACGGGCGCCGGAGTCCGCCATCATAAAGATCGGGTTGTAGCGATCCAGGCCGCTTTGCAGCGCGTCGGTCACGTCGTTGGTCGTTTTCTGCCAGGTTTCGATCACCAAACGGTAGCGTTCGTCGTTCGAAATCAGGCCGCGGCGGAACAGCGCGGTGATCTTATCGATTTTGCCTTCGGCTTCGGCGATGAACTGCTTTTTCTGCGCCGGGATCACCGCATCGCTCACCGCCACCGAGATGGCGCTCTTGGTCGAATATTTATAGCCCTGCGCCTTGATCTCGTCGAGCACTTCGGCCGTGCGCGCCGTGCCGTGCACCTTGATGCAGCGGTCGATGATCTGGCCGAGCTTCTTTTTGCCCACGAGGAAGTCCACTTCGAGCTTGAAGCGGTTTTCCGGCAGCGAACGATCCACAAAGCCCAGATCCTGCGGGATCGGCCGGTTAAAGATCAGCTTGCCCACGGTCGTGTCCACCAGCGCGGACTTCTGCTGCCCGTCGATCGTCAGGAAGCGGCGCACCTTAATTTTGGCGTGCAGCTCGATCGCGCCGGTCAAATAGGCCACCATGGCCTCGTTTTCATCGCGGAACGCCTTGCCCTCGCCCCGTTCGCCGTCGCGATCCAGCGTGAGGTAATAGGAACCCAGCACCATGTCCTGCGTCGGCACCGTTACCGGGCGGCCGTCGGAGGGCTTGAGCAGGTTGCCGGCCGCCAGCATCAGGAAGCGCGCTTCGGCCTGTGCTTCGGCCGACAGCGGCACGTGAATGGCCATCTGGTCGCCGTCGAAGTCGGCGTTGTAGGGGGTGCAGACCAGCGGATGCAGCTTGAGCGCGCGGCCCTCGACCAGCACCGGCTCAAACGCCTGAATGCCCAAGCGGTGCAGCGTGGGCGCGCGGTTGAGCAGCACCGGATGATCCTTGATCACGGTGGCCAGCGCATCCCAGACCTCGGTTTTGGCGTGTTCCACCAGCTTGCGCGCCGCCTTAATGTTGGCCGCCGTGCCGGTTTCCACCAGCCGCTTCATCACAAACGGCTTAAACAGCTCGAGCGCCATTTCCTTCGGCACGCCGCACTGATACATTTTCAGTTCCGGACCGACCACGATAACGGAACGGCCGGAATAGTCCACGCGCTTGCCCAGCAGGTTCTGGCGGAAGCGGCCCTGCTTGCCCTTGAGCATATCGGACAGCGACTTGAACGCGCGGTTGTTCGGGCCGGTAACGGGGCGGCCGCGGCGGCCGTTATCGATCAGCGCGTCCACCGCTTCCTGCAGCATCCGCTTCTCGTTGCGCACGATAATGTCCGGGCCGCTGAGCTCGAGCAGGCGCTTGAGGCGGTTGTTGCGGTTGATCACGCGGCGATACAGGTCGTTCAGGTCCGACGTGGCAAACCGTCCGCCGTCGAGCTGCACCATCGGGCGCAGATCCGGCGGAATGACCGGCAGCACGTTCATAATCATCCATTCGGGCCGATTGTTGGACAGGCGGAACGACTCCACCACCTCGAGCCGCTTGAGCAGGCGCACGCGCTTTTGGCCGCTCGCGTTTTCAAGCTCCTCTTTCAGGTCGGCGCTCAGCTTTTCGAGGTCGATTTCGGCGAGCAGCTTCTGGATCGCCTCGGCGCCCATGCCTGCCTCAAAATCGTTTTCGTCATATTTCTCGCGCAGCTCGCGATATTCCTTTTCGGTGAGCATTTGCCCCTTGGCCAGCTCGCGGGCGCAGCCCGGATCGGTGACGATATAGGCGGCAAAATAGAGCACCTTTTCGAGCAGACGCGGCGAAATGTCGAGCATCAGTCCCATGCGGGACGGAATGCCCTTGAAGTACCAAATGTGTGACACCGGCGCGGCCAGTTCAATGTGGCCCATGCGCTCGCGGCGCACCTTGGCGCGGGTCACTTCCACGCCGCAGCGGTCGCAGATTTTGCCCTTGTAGCGAATCCGCTTATATTTTCCGCAATGGCATTCCCAGTCCTTGGTCGGGCCAAAGATG
>CAKUME010000103.1 GCA_934667575.1 uncultured Eubacteriales bacterium
GCCAACGAAAGCCAGAGCGTGCTCTACACTTGGGCCGGGCCGGAAATCGCGGTGGCGACCACCAAGGCCTACTCCACGCAGCTTGCGCTGATCTATGCGTTTGGCCTGTTTATGGCCGACACGCTCGGCGCGATCGATTCGGATGTGTATCACACCTATGTGCAGGCGTTGATCGGCCTGCCTGCGCAGATCAAGGAGGTGCTCAAGCTCGAGCCGCAGATCAGCGGCCTGGCGCAGCGCTATGCCTATCTTAAAGACGCGTACTTTATCGGGCGCAACATCGACTATGCCGTTGCGCTCGAAGGTTCGCTCAAGCTCAAGGAAATCAGCTACATCCACTCCGAAGCCTATCCCGCGGGCGAACTCAAGCATGGCACCATTTCGCTGATCGAGGAGGGCACGTTCGTGATGAGCATTTTGTGCACCGATTCGATCGTGGATAAAACCATTTCCAACATGAAGGAGGTGCGCGCGCGGGGGGCGGAGGTGCTCGCGCTGACGACCGACGACTACACGGCCCGTGTGCGCGCCGAAAGCGACAATGTGATCGCCATCCCGAGCTACTGCCCGCTGTTTATGGCATCGCTCGAGGTTGTGCCGCTTCAGCTGCTGAGCTACCACATTGCCAAAGCCCGCCATTGCGACATCGACAAGCCGCGCAACCTCGCCAAATCCGTTACCGTGGAGTGAGCGGACCCAATCAAAATCGAAAACGCCAAGCGCGCCGAATCGGTTTTCCCGGTTCGGCGCTTTTTGCGCCCGCATTGGATTGGCTTTTTTGTTTCGTCGGCCATTCGCGCTTCTGCCGAACGCGCGCAGTTCGGAATCGCATCGCGCCGTCATATCCGCCCGCCGCGCCGAATAAATTGAAACGGATGCTTATTTTGATCCGGGGAAAGGGGAAGTGCCCCATGCAGAGCAAGACACGTCCGGCGCAGAGCTTTCTGCACGGTGCGGCCATTTTAACGGCGGGCGCCATGCTGGTCAAAATTCTCGGCGCGATTTATAAAATTCCGCTGACCAACATGATTGGCGAACAGGGAATGGGCTATTTTAACACGGCGTATCAGCTGTATTTGCCCATCTACACCGTGGCGAGCGCGGGGTTTCCGGCGGCAATCGCCCGGCTGGTTGCGGAACGCACCGCGCGGAACGATTTTGCCGGCGCGCGGTTGGTGTATCGCCGGTCGCTGCCGTTTTTCTGGATCAGCGGCGCGGTGGGCATGGCGCTGATGATCGCAGGTGCGCCGGCCTACGCCGCCTTTGTGGGCAGCCCGGACGCCGCATGGAGCATTCGCGTGCTCGCACCCACCGTGCTGGTTTGCTGCGTGATGTCGGCGCTGCGGGGGTATTATTCCGGCATTCGCAACATGACGCCGGTCGCGCTGTCGCAGGTGCTGGAGGCGGCCGGGCGGCTGTTCATCGGCCTGAGCGCCGCCTATGGCGCGCTCACCCGGTGCCGTGCAGAATATTTGAGGAGCGGCACCGTGCTGGGGCAAACCGTTTCCTCCGAGGCCGAAGCGCTGCGCCGCGCCATTCCCGTGGCTTCGGCGGGCGCCATCCTCGGCGTCACGGTGGGCGCCCTGCTCGGTTGGATCGCCCTGCTCTGCTGTGACCGGTCGGCGCCGCCAAACGGGCCGTCCGCAGCGGGCGCCGCCCCCACCATGCGCCGGATTGCCGCGCTGGCGCTTCCGGTCTGCGCAGGGGCGCTGGTGCTCAACATCGGCGCGATGTTGGATGCCGTGCTGCTCCAACGGCGGCTGGCGGCCATCCCGGAGTCCGTGCTGCGCGCGCTGTTCCCGGGCCGGTTCAATGGGCAGGACGGCGCGATCTCCACGTTTTTGTACGGCAGCTACACCATGGCGCAAAACTTGGCCGTGCTGGTGCCCACACTGGCGCAGTCCATCGCGGCCAGTGCATTGCCCACCGTGGCGGCCGCCGCCGCGGGCGGGCGTCCCGGCGCGCTGCGGGCCGCGGTAGAAAGTGTGCTGCGCCTTACTGCGCTCGCCGCATTCCCGGCGGGGTTCGGTCTGTGCGCGCTTGCCGGGCCGATCCTTCGTCTGTTATATGCCGCGCGCCCAAACGGCGCCGCCATCGCCGCTCCGCCGCTCATGCTGCTCAGCTTGGCGTCGATTTTTATGACGTTCAGCGCGCCGGTCAACAGCATTTTGCAGGCGTTGGGCCGCGAGCGCGTGCCTGTGCGGCTGCTTGGGGCCGGATGCGCCATCAAGCTCGCGGTGAGCTGGTTTTTGATCGTGCTGCCGCAATATAACCTGCTTGGCGCTGCCATCGGCACGCTGAGCTGCTATGCCTTTGCATCGTCGGTCGGGCTGCTTTGCGTGCGCCGCAGCTGCCCGGAGCGGCCGCGCATTTTGCATTGCTTGCTGCGTCCTATGGCGGCCGGGCTGCTCTGTGCGGCGGCGGGCGCAGCCGCGGAGCGCTTGCTGCATCTGCACTGCGGCGATTCGCTTGCCACCGTGGCGGCCATTTTGATTGCGGCGGCGGTGTATGTGTGGAGCGTGCTGTTGGGGCGTGTGCTCCTGCGCAGCGACGTGGAATCACTTCCAAACGGTAAAAAAATCGCGAATTTCCTTGCAAAACATCACTGTCTGCGGTAAAATAATAGCATCAAATAGAGCAGGGATGATGCAAGATGAATTTTACGTCGAAAGACCGCTACACGATGGACGATCTGGTCGAGATCATGCGGCTGCTGCGCCAGCCCGACGGCTGCCCGTGGGACCGCGCGCAAACGCATGAATCCATCCGCCGCAATATGATCGAGGAAGCCTATGAGGCAGTGGATGCGATCGACCGCGGCGATAAGGCCGGCATGCAGGAGGAACTGGGCGATGTGCTGATGCAGGTGGTGTTCCATGCCCAACTCGAACGCGAGCAGGGCGGTTTTACCTTTGACGACGTGGTGGACGGCGTGTGCAAAAAGCTGGTGTTTCGTCATCCGCATGTGTTCGGTGATCGCCGCGCCGACGGCGCGGGCAGCGCGCTCTCGGTGTGGGAAGCGCAAAAGAAAATCGAAAAATCCCAGTCGTCGCAAACGGATTCCATGCGCTCGGTGCCGCGCATGTTTCCGGCGTTGATCCGCGCGGCCAAGCTTCAGGAAAAAGCCGCGCGCAGCGGCATGGACTGGCAAACGGCCGATCAAGCGCTGGATGCGGTGCAGGCGGCGCTCGATGCCCTGCGCGCGCATCCCGCAAACGCGGCGCAAAGCTGCGGCGCGCTGCTGTTTGCGGCGGTGGGCGCAGCCCGCAAGCTGCAAGTGGAACCGGAGCACGCGCTGGCCGATGCGGGCGACGCGTTTATCGATGGGTTTTCGCGGATCGAAACTGCGTGCAAATCGGAGCCGATCGCGTCCGCCGACCCCATGCAGCTGCTGCACCGGGGCGAAAAAGAATAAAACAGCGCGTTCTAATGCGAAAAAATCGCTTCCCCGCTTGACAAATGCCTTTGGTTTGTAGTATCATAATAAAGGCGTTTCAGAGAAACGGAAAACCACATGTGCACACCCGGTGCGGCACATGCCATCAAATTATATGTGGAGGAATATTACCATGAACAAGACCGAACTGATTGCCGCTGTGGCAGAAAAAGCAAATCTTTCTAAAAAAGATGCGGACAGCGCCGTGAATGCGCTGATCGACACGGTGGTTGCCGAAGTAGCTGCGGGCAACAAGGTGCAGCTGGTGGGCTTTGGCACGTTCGAAGTGCGCGAGCGCAGCGAGCGCAAGGGCCGCGATCCGCGCACGAACAAGGAAATTGTGATCCCGGCGTCCAAGGTTCCGGCGTTCAAGGTCGGCAAGGCGTTCAAAACGGCGATCAAATAATTTTTCCGGTTCATCTGCAAAATATGGGGCTGTTGCGCGAAGCGGCGGACGGTTCGGCGTGTCGTTTTTTTCAAAAATGCGCGCCGGGTCGGGCGTGGAGCGCACCGGCCCCGTTTTTGCTGTGATGGATGCATAAAATATATTGAAAGGGGATTCCTATGCGACTCGATAAATATCTTAAAGTGGCGCGGCTCATCAAGCGCCGCACCGTGGCGAACGAAGCCTGCGACGGCGGCCGCGTGGCGGTCAACGGAAAAACTGCCCGCGCTTCCTACGACGTGAAGGTGGGCGACGTGCTGGAGCTGTCGCTCGGCCAAAAAACCATGCGCGTGCGCGTGACCGACGTGTCGGAAACCGTGCGCAAGGAAAATGCCGGTATGCTGTACGAGGTGCTCTGAGCCCTGCGCATAACCGGCTCCGCCGCTTCATATATATCGATATACGATTCATAAAAAGCGTCGGGAGGGGAGCGCATTGGCCGAAGTCAAACGGGAACTGCCGCATTCCATCGTGCTCGAAAACCGCAGCTGCCTGCGCATTTCCGGTGTAACGGACGTGGGCACATTCGACGAGCAGATTATCCGCACCGTCACTTCCATGGGCGGGCTGATCGTTCGCGGAAAAAGGCTGCATATCAGTCAGCTCAGCCTGGAAAGCGGCGAGCTGCGAATCGACGGCGAAATTCATGCGCTGCAATACACCGAATCCGTGCATCGCCCCGGCAACGGGCTGGCGCGGATCTTCCGCTGAGGAGGATGCGATGGATTCCACGCTTTTTACGCCGCAAACCGTGCGTTTTTTGGGCGCGGTGGTGCTCGGGCTGTGCTTTGGCCTTTGCGCCGGGGTGAGCACGGCCGCAGGTGAACTGCTGCGGCTGCGCCGGTGGGGACAAACCCTGTTGGATGCACTCTGCGCCGCGTTTTGTGCCGTGTGCGCGTTTGGTTATTTGCTCACTTGCCTCAGCGGCGAGGTGCGCGCCTATCCCATGGTGGGCATGCTGCTGGGCGCGCTGATCTGGAACCGAACGGTGGGCGCGCTGCACCGCCAATGCATTCGCGCGCTGCGCAAAGCCGCCGCTCGGTGCCGCCGCGTTCTGCGCCGCATACGCCCGGCACGCCCGTT
Source organism: uncultured Eubacteriales bacterium (assembly GCA_934667575.1). Classification (GTDB taxonomy): domain Bacteria; phylum Bacillota; class Clostridia; order Oscillospirales; family Acutalibacteraceae; genus RGIG4076. Next base: position 4,965 of record CAKUME010000103.1, read on the forward strand.
TGGAAAAATCATGAAAAAGACCAAAGAAAAATGCGAAAATTCTCCGGAAAAATTGCAAAAACCCTCTTGAAAACAGGGGGGCATTTCGTGTATAATAAAAGATAATCGGATGCATTTCCTGCA
>CAKUME010000104.1 GCA_934667575.1 uncultured Eubacteriales bacterium
GTCGGAGCCCTATTTGCTGCGCCCGGCCAACTATCCGGCGGGCGCACCGGGGCGCGGCTGGTGCATGTATGATATGGGTGCGGTGCAGGTGTGTGTGGCCAATGTGATGGGCACGGTGTATATGGACAGCCTCGACTGCCCGTTCCGCACGGCCGACCGCATTTTGCACGAAACGCCGCAGGCCAAAATTCACATCTTCGATTTTCATGCCGAAGCCACCGCCGAAAAACGCGCCATGGGCTTTTACCTGGACGGCCGGGCGTCGATTGTGTTCGGCACGCACACCCATGTGCAAACCGCCGATGCCTGCGTGCTGCCGCAGGGCACGGGCTATATCACCGACGTGGGCATGACCGGTCCGGTGCAGTCGGTGCTGGGTGTGAAGCCGGAGCTGGCGATCGAAAAAATGAAGCAGAAGCTGCCGGTGCGCTTTGCGAACGCGGGCGGCGAACAGATGATGAACTGCGCGCTGTTTGCGGTGGACCCCAAAACCGGACGCACCGCGTCGGCCGAACGGTTTGACCTGCGCTGAGAACGGGGCAAACGCGGGGAGCACCGGCTGTTTTATGTGTTTTGCATGACGCATTCCGCCGAAAATTCCGAGGAGAAAGCGGCGCAAATTCGTCATGCTTCGTCAAATTGTTGGACGAATTGGCAGATTGCACACTTTTTATCGAATAATTTTTAGATCGAATGGCGTTTGTTCATAGTCTGGTCACAATTCCATCACGTTGGTATCGCAAAAATAAGCTACAATTTGAATCAAATACTTTCCAGAACATTTATTCAGGAGGGAATCGTATGATCGAGGTCAAGAACCTGACAAAGCGCTACGGCAGCAACGTTGCCGTGGACAATATCAGCTTCACCGTGCAGGAGGGCGAAATCGTCGGATTCCTGGGGCCCAACGGCGCCGGCAAATCCACCACGATGAATATCCTCACCGGTTATCTTTCCGCGAGCGAAGGCGACGTGAGCATCAACGGGTTCGATATTCTGGAGAATCCGAACGAGGCCAAAAAGCAGATCGGCTACTTGCCCGAGCTGCCGCCGCTGTATCAGGATATGACGGTGAAGGAATATCTGAACTTTATGTATGACCTAAAGCAGGTCACAATCGCGCGCAAGGAACACATTGAAGAAATCTGCCGCCTGGTGCAGATCACCAATGTGTACACGCGCCTCATCCGCAACCTGTCCAAGGGCTACCGCCAGCGCGTGGGCATTGCACAGGCGCTGCTGGGCAACCCGGATGTGCTGATTTTGGACGAGCCCACCGTGGGCCTCGACCCGAACCAGATCATCGAGATCCGCAACCTCATCCGTCAGCTGGGCAAGCACCACACCGTGATCCTCAGCTCGCACATCCTCTCGGAGGTGCAGGCGGTGTGCGAACGCGTGATCATTATCAACAAGGGCTCGATCATTGCCGACGGCACGCCGGATCAGCTTTCGCGCGACCTGTCGAGCGACCACCGGCTGCTGGCGCGCATTGCCGGGCCGGAGGCGGAAGTGGAAAAGCTGCTGCGCCGCCTGCCGAACGTGATCGCGATTATCCCGCTGGGGGAGCGCGAGCCGGGCGTGGTGGAATATTCGATCGAAACCGAAACCGGCACAGACCCGCGCCGCGCGCTGTTCGACCGGCTGGCCGAGCGCGGATGGCCGCTGATGGCGCTGCGTTCCACCGAGCTCACGCTCGAAGAAGTGTTCATCAACCTCACCAATGATAACTACAACGGTATGAAACTGCTTAAAAAATCGAAGGAGGCGGCGAACTGATGTCTGCGATCTACAAGCGCGAGCTGCGCAGCTTTTTCACCAACCCGCTGGGCTATGTGTTTATTGCGGCGCTGCTGGGTTTTGAAGGCTTTTATTTCTGGCAGGTCATGTTCTACCAGAGCACGGCGTATTTCAGTGTGATTTATAATGGTATTTTCACCTTTTGCATGATGCTGCTGCCGGTGCTGACCATGCGCCTGCTCAGCGAAGACAAAAAGCAAAAAACCGACCAGGCGCTGCTCACCGCGCCGGTGAGCCTGCTCGGGCTGGTGATGGGCAAGTTCCTCGCGGCCGTGACCGTGTATGCCATTCCGGTGGCGTTCACGCTGGTGCAGGCGTTTGTGATGAGCTTTATGGGCAAGCCCAGCTGGGCGCTCGTGTTCGGCAACACCGTGGGCACGCTGCTTTATGGCGCGGCGATTATTGCGATCGGTCTGTTCATTTCCGGCCTGACCGACAGCCAGATGATCGCGGCGGTGGTGTCGTTCTTCATTTCGATCTTCCTGATGATCGTGGGCAACCTCAGCAGCCTGTTCAGCAGCAAGATCATCACCACCATTTGCAGCGCGCTGTCGTTTACCGACCGCTACACGCCATTCACGAACGGTGTTTTTGACACCTCGGCCGCCATCTACTTCCTCAGCGTGATCGCACTGTTTATCTACCTCACGGTCTCCACGCTGGAGAAGAGAAGATGGAACTAAGGGAGGGCACGATCATGAACGAGAACGAAAAGAAAATCGACGAAGTAACCGCCTCCGCCGAAGAAGCGCAGGCCGCCGCAGCCGAAGAAGCCGCAGCGCCCGCGGGCGAGCCCGCCCAGGCGGCGGCCGAGCCGGCGCAGGAGCCCGCGCCCGAAAAGAAACCGGCGCAAAAGCACGGCAAAAAAGACCGCCTGAAAAAGCTCCACAGCAAAAACTTTAAATACGGCTCCATGTCCACGCTGATTACCGTGATCGTGGTGGTTGCGGCCATTCTGATCAACATTGGCGCATCCGCGCTTGTGAAGCGCTTCCCCTCGCTGAAGCTCGACCTCACCAGCGACAGCCGCATGACCCTCTCCAAGGATCTTTCCGAGATCGTGGACGAGGTGAACCACAAAACCGAAATCATCTTCTGCAACGACAAGGAAGACTTTGAAAAAGCCTATAACAGCACGCTCCAGCAATATGTGGGCGGCGACGCGATCACCGACGGCACGCGCATTACCACGCTGGCCGAAAAAGCCGCCGAGCGCAACAAGAACATTTCGGTGCGCTATGTGAATCTGGACACCGACCCGTCGTTCCAGAACAAGTTCCCGAACGAAACGCTTTCGAGCCAGAATATCATCATCCAAACCGAATACCGCTACCGTGTGCTCGCGCTCAACGATTTGTATCAGCAAAAGCAGAACGGCTCCACCAGCAGCTATACTTATTATTCCAACGTGGAATATGAGCTGGCGAACGCGCTGATCTCCACCAATCTGGACAGCGTGCCGAAAATTGCGTTTGCGACCGGCCACGGCGAAACCAAGGGCGAAACCCTCAGCTCGGTGCTCGAAAACAATAACTTTGAAGTCAGCGAGCTCAACCTGATGACCGAATCCGAGATCAGTAGCGACATCGATGTGGTCATCATCTCGGCGCCCACCACCGACTTTACCCCCGATCAAATCAAAACCCTCGAAACATTCCTCGACAACGGCGGTGACTACGGCAAGAATGTGTTTTTCGTGTTCACCCCGAACCGCGAAAAAATGCCGAATCTTTATGCATTCCTGCAAGACTGGGGCATGCAGCTCGGCGAAGAAGGCGCCTATGTGATGGAGTCCGATTCGTCCAAATATGTGCAGCAGCCGATGCTGCCGCTGGTCACGGTGAACAGCGACGACGAGAGCTGCGTGAAGGAATTCGCGAATTCGAGCGTGGTGGCGCCGCTGGCGGTGCCGATGAAGACCCTGTTTGATTACGACAGCGGCATCACGGTGAAAACGCTGCTTTCCACCGCGTCGAGCTCCTATGTGGTGCCCAACGGCAGCGATGCAAGCTATAAGCCCACCGCAGCCGACTACGGCGCCAACGCGGTGCTCGCCTACGGCGAAAAATATGTGAGCAAGCACAACGATATGCTCTATTCCCGCGTGGCGGTGTGCACCTCGTACTATGCGATGGATTCCTATCTCTCGGCTACCGCGTTCGGCAACAAGAACGTAACCGTCACCTTCTTTAAGTTTATGACCGACACGCTCGGCAACGAAGATTCCGTGTATATTCCGTCGATCGAATTCACTTCGTCGGATATGACGCTGAATCAGAGCCAGGTGAACTTCATCGGTCTGGTGATCTTCACGATCGCGATCCCGCTGGCAGTGCTGGTGATCGGCCTGGTCGTGTGGCTCAGGAGGCGTCATTTATGAGTAAGAAAACGCGCCAATTGATCATCGCGCTCGCGGTGGTGGTGGTCATCGCTGCGGTGGTCACGGTGCTGTGCCTGCTGCCGGGCAACGGGTCGGATTCGACCTCGTCGGCCGGTTCATCCAGCACCGCGGCTTCCTCCGGCGAGGAGGTCACGCTCTATGACCGCGATGAAAAAGACATTGAATCCATTACCGTGAAAAACGACAACGGAGAGTTCGTGTTCAAGCCCACGACCAAAACCGAGAGCGACGGCACCATCGACTTTGCGGTGGAGGGCTACGAAAACCTCAATGTGTCCAATTCTGTGGTGAGCGGCATTGCCCAGTTCGGCCAAAAACTGCGCATCCTCAAGGAAATCGGCGAAACCGATCGGCTTGCCGACTACGGCCTGACCGATCCGGCCGCGCGTTACACCGTGAAATATAAAGACGGCTCCAGCGTGACGGTGCTGCTCGGCAGCACGCTGAATTCCAATGCAAACCAGCGCTATGCAGTCGAAGAAGGCAAAAAGACGGTGTATGCGGTGTCGGCCGACGCAATGGTGAACGTGCGCAGCACCTCGCTGCTTTCCACCACGCTGATCAGCGCCGCGACCACCAACCAGAGCAGCGGCGAATCCACCTGCCCCACGTTTGGCTATATTCGCATTTCCGGCCGCGATCATGAAGATCCGATCGAAATTTATCCCACCAGTCAGCTCACGATGGACGCCACCAGCCCGCTGAAGATGTTCACCTACTACATCGACGGCAAAACCAAGCTGCCGCTTTACAGCAGCGCAACCGAAAAATATCTGCTGGATATGTGCACCGTGACGGCCACCGACATTGCAGCGGTGAACCCCACCGAGGCGCAGCTGAAAGAATACGGCATGGATGATCCCATTGTGCTG